>JAQBHE010000191.1:0-5848 GCA_032128015.1 Holophagae bacterium | reverse complement strand
GTGGCGCTGGCGGCCATCCAGGGGCTGTACCAGCTTGTACAACGCCTTGAAGCCGAGAATGATGAGTTGCGCGGCCGGCTCGAGCACATCCGGAGGCTACGGTTCCGTCTCCGACTTGAGGTCGCGCCGCATCAGCTCCTCGACCGCAACACGCGGCGCCAGCCCGTGGTACATCACCTGAACCATGCGCTCGGTGATCGGCATCTCGACTCCCATCCCATCGGCGAGCCGCGAAAGCGCCAGGGAGTTGAGCACCCCCTCGGCGACCATCGAGGTCTCGGCGGAGATCTCTTGGAGCGACTTGCCCGCGGCCAGGGCGAGGCCGGTCTTGCGGTTGCGTGACGCGCCGCCGGTGCAGGTCAACACCAGGTCGCCCATGCCGGCGAGACCGAAGAACGTGTCACGCCGGCCGCCGCAGGCCAGCCCGAGGCGGGTCACTTCGTGGAGGCCGCGGGTCATCAGCGCTGCCAGGGTGTTGTGGCCGAAGCCGAGGCCAGCGGCAGCGCCGGCGGCGATGGCAACGACATTCTTCGCGGTGCCCGCGATCTCCACACCCACGACGTCGGTGGACGAATACAGGCGGTAGTTGCGCGCCGACAGCAGGTCGCGCATCCGGCGCGCGAGGTCGGCGTCGCTGGCAGCGATCACCGAAGCGGTGGGGGTCCCCGACGCCAGCTCGGCGGCGAAGCTCGGGCCGCTGAGCACCGCGAACGGCAGTCGCCGCCCCGCGGCCTCGCCTTCGTCGGCGCAGACTCCGCTCATCCGGGTCAGACTCTCGACCTCGATGCCCTTGGTGCCCGAAACGATGGTCGGACCCGCATCTGGGGCCCCAGGACCTGGGACGGCGGCGCCGGAAACGGCGGCGAGGAAATCCCGAAGCACCTGGCGAAACCCGTGAGACGGCACCACCAGCAACACCGGATCGCAGCCCACGCAGTCACCGAGATCGCTGGTGACCTGGATCGAGTGCGGCAGCGGGATCCCCGGCAAGTATCCTGGATTGGAGCCTCGGCGCAGGACTTCGCACAGCTCTGAGGACCGCGCCCACAGCCTCACCGGGTGACCGGCGCGGGCCAGGTGGACCGCGAGCGCGGTCCCCCAGGACCCAGCACCGAGCACCGCGATCGGCGACGACAGGAGCCCGTTCCCAGGGTCCAGTTTGCTCAACCTCGACCCCCTTCGCCAAGCTTGCGAGCCTCGGGACCCGAGCGCGCACCAAGCCGCGCTTCGGTGCCCGCGATCAGCCGGCTCAGGTTGGCGCGGTGCTTGAACACCACCAGCACCGCGATCGCGCTCGCGGCCGCCGCGGTACCGGGCCAACCGGCTCCGTAGGAGCGCCGCATGGCGTCGAAAGAAAACGCTCCGAACGCCGCGATCAGCAGCGGACAAGCCGAGATCGCGATCACCGAGCCGAGCGAGACGTAGCGCTTCCAGGCAACCACCAGGACCCACAGCGCCCCCGCACCGAGCGCGGGCCACGGCGCGATCGACCCGAGCACTCCTCCGGCCGTCGCCACGCCTTTGCCGCCACGAAAGCCCAGGAACACCGGGAAGACGTGCCCGACAACCGCGGCAACACCGGCGACCCCGACGCCGCCGGCTCCGAGCCCAAGCCGACGAGCGAGCAGCACCGCAGCGATGCCCTTGGCGACGTCGAGGACCAGTGCCAGGAGCGCCGACGACTTGCCCGCCGCCCGCAACACGTTGGTGGCGCCGGCATTGCCGCTGCCAACGCTGCGCACGTCGATCCCCCTCACCAAGCGCACCACCAGATAGCTGAACGGGATCGACCCCAGCAGGTACGCAATCGCGACCGCCATCCCCCACTCCCAGCCACCAGCGCTCTCGAGGCTCAGGACGACGCCTCCGCCTGCAGTGGCCGCCGGTCTTCGAGGATCTGGGTGTCGAGGCCGATGAGGACCCGACGCAACAGCTCGAGACCGAATTGGCCCGCCTGCAGTCGCACCCTTGCCCGATCGCCGGGGAAGCGGACTCGCCGGTGCAGAGGCTCGTCCGCGGAGCTGGCGACCGCGAAGTCGACCGTTCCCACGGGCTTGTCCGGGCTGCCACCGCCCGGGCCGGCGACTCCGGTGACCGCGAGGGCGTAGGTGGTGCCGAAGCGCTCGCGGGCTCCGGCGGCCATCGCGCGAGCGACCGCCGCGGACACCGCACCCTCGACGTCGATGAGCGCGGACGGGACCCCCAGCAGTTCACTCTTGAGACGGTTCGAGTACGCGATCGCGCCGCCCGCGAAGTAGGCGCTCGAGCCCGCGACCTCGGTGAGCCGCTGACCGATCATGCCGCCGGTGCACGACTCGGCGACCGACAGCGTCGACCCCGCAGCCGACAGCAGGTCCCCGACGACGACTTCCAGGGTTTCGCCACGCTCCGAGAACACCGCCGCACCCACCAACTCGCGCACCTTCGCGGTCATCGCCTCGAGGGTCCGCCGCCGCGCCTCCGGCGTGCCAGCCGCCCGCAGCCGCACCGCGACTTCACCAGGTCTTGCGAGCAGGCTGATCGGCTGGTGACCATACTCGGCGTAGGCCAGCTCGAGCCGCTCCTCGACCACCGATTCGGGAAGGCAGGCAACCCTCAGCTCGACCTGCTCCACGACCCGATCCGGGTCGTCGCGCTCGCGCAGCCACACCTCCAGGTGTGCTTCGAGCATCGCCTCGAGCTCTCGAGGGACGCCCGGGAAGAAGAACAGCCGAGCTTGGCCATGGACCACGACCAGTCCGGGGGCGGTTCCCCGCGGGTTGGCAAGGGTCCGCGCGCCCGCCGGAACCAGCGCCTGGCGCCGATTCACCGCCGGCATCCGCCGGTCCATTCGCCGGTACTTGTCCTCGATCGCTGACAGCTCCGCGGGGTCGAGCTCGAGCGCGCCGCCGGTCAGGATCGTGATCGCCTCGCGGGTGCGGTCATCGAGCGTTGGTCCGAGACCGCCAGTGACCACCACCAGATCCGCGTCGGCACTGCCCCGCTCGAGCTCTTGCGCGATCGCCGCCTCGTCGTCGCCGGCCACCGACTTGCGGACCAACGAGACGCCGTGGCGCTCGAGAAGCGCGGTGATCGTCAACGAGTTGGTGTCGAGACGATCGGTGCCGAGCAGCTCGGTACCGATCGCGAGGATCGCCGCCTTCACGCCGACGATGATAGGGGCTCGCGGCCCACTTCGCCAGCTCCGGGAATGGTGTGTACCACTCCCCGGTCGTCCGCGCGACAGCGGGTACTTCCACGCTTCGCGCCTGCCGCGCGAGCCCGCGACGGGATCGAGAAGTTCCACTTCCACCCACGCTGCGGCGTTTCGTTGCGCCTCACCGGGAGCCTCCGGCGCCCCATCGCAACCCGAAGAACCGGGGGTGGCGCGGCACTGGATTGAAAACAGCTAGGATGCCCAAGCGAGCCGTCCGACCCGGGGCCCACGGCCGGCACCGGTCCCTCCCATGAGAATCCGGTGAGCCGGTCGGCTTGCCCCCAGGACACGTCCGCCCGCGTCAAACTACGGAGATCGGGGCTCTCGCCCCGGTTCTCCGAGAGGGGAATCCTCCATGCCCGCAAGCCCATGGGTCGCCGCCGCAACCTCACCCCACCCGCCGCCAATGACGCGATCGCGCAATCGGCGACCATCGATCGCCCTCGCGCCCCTCCTCCTGCTGTCGGCGGCCGTGGCGTCCGCCGCGAGCGCTCAGGCCATCGAGCTAACCGCCGTCTCCTGGCCCGAACGCGGCAAGTCGAAGCTCGACTTCGTCGCCGATCCGCTCGCCCCGACCGCCGACCTCTCGGCGATCGTCGACTTCAAAGATGGCCAGGCCTACATCCGGATCGAGTACCGAGGGATGAAACCGGCAGTGGTCTTCGGGGGCGATGTGACCTCGTACGTGCTGTGGGCGGTGACCCGCGACGGCAAGGCCGAGAACTTGGGAGAACTGTGGGTGCGCGCCGAGAAAGACACCCTCGAGTTCGCCACCGGCCTCAAGAGCTTCGCGATGATCGTCACCGGCGAGCCGCACTTCCTGGTCGACCAGCCCTCACAGATGGTGCTCTACACCTCGACGGCTCCGTCTCGCCGCTACATCCAGGAGACCAACTTCTCGTTCACCCCTTCCCGCCCGGCGCCGCCGCGCGCGCTCGACGACATCAAGAACTACAGCTACTCAGGAGACACCGCGCTCGACCTGCTCCAGGCCGAGAAAGCGCACGAAATCGCGATCCGCGAGGGCGCGGACCAGTACGCCCCGGCGCAGGTTCAAGAGGCCGGAATCTATCTCGCCCAAGCTCGCGGCCTCGCCCGCCGATCCAAGAAAGACATGTTGGACTACGCCCGCCGTTCGGTGAGCCTGTCGAGCGAGGCGCTGCGCACCACCGAGAGAATGCGCGAGCAGGAGCGACTGGAGGCCGAGGCGGCAGCGCGCTCCGCCGCCCTCGACCAGGCGAAGCAACGGGCCGAAAGCGCCGAGGGCGCGGCGCGCGTCGCCGACCAGGCGCGCGCGGAGACCCAAGCCCAGCGTGACGAAGTCGAGCGCCAGATGGCGTTCGAGCGGATGACCGTCACCGAACTGCGGCGTGAGCGCCAACAGCTCGCGCTCGAGATCGAAGTGGCCCAGAACGAAGGCGCGGCTCTGCGCTCCAACCTCGAGGCGCTGGAACAAGAGAAGCAGGCGCTCGAGGTGGCCCAGGCCGAGCTTCGCGATGAGACCGCCACACTGCAAGCCGATCGCAGCGGTCTCCAAGGCAAGGTCGGCGAGCTGAGCACCCAGCGCGCCGAGCTCGAGAGGGTCGCCGCCGACCTCTCCGCCCGCACCGCCACCCTGGAAACCGATCGCGGCAATCTCGAAGGCAAGGTCACCGAACTGACGGCGCAACGCGCCGAGCTCGAGCGCGTCGCTTCCGACCTCGCGGCCAAGACCACCGCGCTGGAACGCGACAAGGGCGCGCTCGCCGCCGAGACCGCGAAGCTGCGAACCGAAAAAGACGAGCTTGCCCGTCGCCAGGGCGAGCTCGAGACCCTCGCCGCCAAGCTCGAGGCGGAACGGGACGCCCTCGGAAACCGCCTCGAGAAGGCTCTTCAGTCAGTCGCCGAGACCCGGCGCAGCGCTCGCGGCTACATCGTCAACCTCCCGGACATCCTCTTCGACATCGACAAGTCAGACCTCAAGCCGCAAGCCCAGATCACCGTTGCCAAGCTCACCGGGATCCTCTCGATGCTCGCCGACGTCAAGCTGACGGTCGAAGGACACACCGATTCCACCGGCAGCGCCGAGCACAACTTGAAGCTGTCGCGGGCGCGCGCCTCCTCCGTGGTCGCCTTCTTGACCGCCCAGGGAATCGCTGCACCACGCATCCAGTCGGATGGTTTCGGGTTCGAGCGCCCGATCGCCGACAACGGCACCGCCGACGGCCGCACTCGCAACCGGCGGGTGGAGGTGATCATCGAGGACCCGGTGGCGCGCACTCCCTGATTCCGCGCAAAAGCGGTCGTTTCGATCGACCATCGGCGCGGTTCTCGCTGGCGAACCGGGGCCGCTTTCGCACAGAATGGGCGGGCGGAGGGATCCGCGGGCGCAGGGATGCGGGGCGGAGGAACCGCCTTGGCGCATTGGGCGCGCTGCATTCTGCGCGCACAATGCGCGCACGCACCACCCTGTGCGCCGCGCCGGCGGCTCGCGATGAAAGCTCTCAAGATCAGCGGCCTGCGCAAGACCTATCCCAACGGCGTCGAGGCGCTCCGCGGCATCGATCTCGAGGTCGAGCCCGGCGAGTTCTTTGGCCTGCTGGGCCCCAACGGCGCCGGCAAGTCGACCGCGATCGGCATCGTCACTTCGCTGATCAACAAGACCGCCGGTCG
>JAQBHE010000190.1:0-2590 GCA_032128015.1 Holophagae bacterium | reverse complement strand
CTGCAACTTCACCGACGAGCTGATCGCCAGGGTCGAACGGACCGGCGCGAGCGGCGTCAAGCTGTTGCGGGCCGACTCCGGGTTCTGGAACACGAAGCTGTTCGCGCGGCTCGAGAAGGCTGGCTGGCTCTACTCGATCGGGGTGCGGATGACCGAGCCCGTCGCGAAGATCGTCGCGGCCATCCCCGAGGGCGACTGGACGAAGATCGACGACTACCCCGCAAGCGGCGAGGCGCAGATCGCCGAGACCACGCTCGGCAGCCGCAGGCTGATCGTGCGCCGCGTCCGCACCCTCGGCGTCCAGGCCGAGCTGTTCCCCGTCTGGCAGCACTACCCGTTCGCGACCAACCGCGACGAGGAGATCCGGCTGGTCGAGGCCGAGCACCGCCAGCACGCCGTCGTCGAGCTCTGCATCCGCGACCTCAAAGACCAAGCACTCGAGCACTTCCCCTCGGGACAGTTCAACGCCAACGCCGCCTGGACAGTGATCGCCTGCCTCGCGCATAACCTGCTGCGCTGGACCGAACTGATTGGGCTCCCCAACAGCACCCGCCGCGCCGCACGCACCATCCGTCGCCGCCTGCTCGCGCTCCCCGGCCGCCTCACCAGCCACGCCGGCCACTGGACACTCCACCTCCCCGCCCGCTGGCCCTGGCAAGAAGACTTCGGCGAAGCACTCACCCGAATCCGGGCGCTCCCCGCCGCCTGACCCACCCCGACCGATCCCGACCAGCCCACACCAGACCCGCCGAACACCAGGGCCGCACACGGCTGCCCGCAACCCGCCAGCTACGGCCCACCGAGCCCCCCGGAACGCCGATCAGGCCCCGTCAACCACGCCCACGGCTTCGATCGCCCGCACTCGCCCCAACCACGACGGTTTCAAGTTGCCCCACCTGCGACCGCGGTGGATCCAGGATGAGACAGCTTGGCGTCGAGTTTAGTGAGCAACCTCCTCTGTGGTCGGCTTGTTGATCCAGACCGCGGTTGGTAGCTCGGGTGGGGTTGGCGGCCGGCGGACGAACCGTTCTGGTGTTGCCGCGTAGGCGGCTGTGAGGACGCGCTGGCGTTCTGTGTGGAGTTCTGTCGCGCGGCCGTGGTGGACGGCGGCGGGGGTCATCAGGGCGATCCCGGAGTGCCGATGGGCGTGGTTGTACCAATCGAAGAACGTGCGGCAGAACGCCCGCGCGTGGTCGATCGAGTCGAACCGGTCGGGGAACTCGGGCCGGTACTTCAGGGTCTTGAACTGGGCTTCGCTGTAGGGGTTGTCGGTCGAGGTGTAGGGGCGGCTGTGCGTGCGCAGCACGCCGAGGTCGGCGAGCAGGAACGCGACCGGTTTGCTTCTCATCGCGGTGCCGCGGTCGGCGTGCACGGTCAGCTGCCCCGGCGGGATCTGCTGCTGGGCGACTGCCTGGCCGATCAGCGCCTTGGCGAGTTCCGCGTTCTCGCGAGGCTGCACGGTCCAGCCGACCGCGTAGCGGCTGAACACGTCAAGGATCACGTACAGGTGGAAGCACGTCCACGTGGCCGGCCCCTTCAGCTTGCTGATGTCCCAGCTCCAGACCTGGTTCGGGCCGGTCGCGAGCAGCTCCGGCCGGGTGTAGGCGGGGTGGGTGAGCTGGTCGCGCCGTTCCCGCACGCTCCCGTGGCGGGCGGCGAGCAGCCGGTACATCGTCCGTTCGGACGCCAAATAGCGGCCCTCATCCAGCAGTGTCGCCCAGACCTGCGCCGGCGAGCTGTCAACGAACCGGTCGGAGTGGAGCACCTCGAGCACCTGGCAGCGTTCGAGCTCGCTGAGCGCTCGTGCCGGTGGACGCCGCGGACGCCGTTCCACCAGCCGCGCTGGCCTGCGGCGGCGGTACACAGACGCGCGCGGGACGCCCAGCGCGCGGCAGGCCGGTGCTGTCCCCAACAGCGGCTCGACCTCGGAGACGGCCTCGTCGATCACTGCCGTTGCTCGCTGCTGTCGTCCGCGCCCTTGGCCAGCAGATCCTCCAAGAGCGCGGAGACGTTTCCCTGGATCTCGATCACCCGACGCGCCGTCTTCAGATCAGCCTCGCTCCGCTCCAGCCGACGACGAACCGCGGCCAGCTCGACCAGCTCTGCGCTCTGCCTGGCCGGGCCGCGCCGCCTCGGCGCGAGCGCCTCCAACGCACCCGAGTCCCGCGCGCGCCGCCACTCCGTCAACAACGAGCTGTACAGCCCCTCACGACGAAGCAGCTCCCCGACCTCACCCGACCGGCTACACGCGTCAGCCTCACGCACGATCCGCAGCTTGTACTCCGCCGAGAACCGACGCCGCTTCGGCCGCTCAACAAGCTCCGGATCCGACACCCCAACCCGGACGCCGCCGGCCACTCCGCTACGGTCGCCTACGGCTCCCTCCGCAGACCGGCCGGCGCCCGAACCATCAACGACGACCTCCAACCCATTCGACTCCAACATCACTGCAACTCCGATCTCGCCCTCGGACGGGTGGGTAAACAAACAGAACGAACTGTCTCACCCGAGCTTGGCAGAGAGGGGCACTCGAGACTTGGCGACTTCGTATCGGGGCGTGAACGAAAGAGCTACTCGCGTGGAAGCAGAG
>JAQBHE010000189.1:0-9527 GCA_032128015.1 Holophagae bacterium | reverse complement strand
GCCCAAGGTCGGCCGCTACCTCAGAGCAACCCCCAAACCCTCGATGTGCGAGGCAGTTCTCTTCTTGCTCCCTGACAAGTGCCGCTCATTCCGTCCGCCAGGCAGCAGGCTCGCTGCTACGCTGTTCGAGTGATCGAGGCTCCTCGCGCGGTCGGGGTTCGGGCGCCTTCGAGCGCCGAGGCTTTGCTTCACAAGGTGTGGCGGGCGATCACCATGCGGTGGACCTCGGACGGTCCCTCGCCGATCCGCCGGGTACGCAGCTCGCGATACCAGCGCTCGAGCGGTAGCTCCTTGGCGAGCCCCATCCCGCCGTGGATCTGGATCGCACGGTCGACGATCCGCTCAGCGCTCTCGGTGGCCAGCAGCTTCGCCATCGACGACTCGACAGTGAACGCCTGACCCTGGGCGACCAGACGGGCGGCGTGGTAGGTGACCAGCCGCGCTGCGTGGAGCTCGGTGGCCGAGTCGGCGAGCATCCATTGGACCGCCTGACGGTCAGCGAGCGGCTGGCCGAAAGTCACTCGCTGCTTGGCGTAGCCGGCGGCCATCTCGAGGGCGCGCTCGGCGACCCCCAGGCACTGGGCGGCGTAAGGGATGCGGTTGTGGGTGAGCAGCTGCTTGATCAAGTCGAAACCGTGGCCGCGTTGTCCCAGGAGCTGTGAGTCGGCGACGAAGCAGTCGTGAAAGTACAAGGTATAGGGAGCTTCGGGCCGGATCACCGGCATCCGCTCCGAGATCTCGTAGCCCGCGGTCCCGGTGTCGACGATGAAGCAGGTGATCTCGCCGCGCTCGCCGGCCGGGCGGTCGTCGGTACGCACGAAGACGGTGACGAAGTCGGCGGTGCCGGCGCGGGTGATCCACTGCTTCGTGCCGTTGAGCACCCAGCCGCCGTCGGTCTTGCGGGCGCGGGTCGCGATCGCGCGCGCCGGGTCGGAGCCCCCAGACGGTTCGGTGATCGCGAAGCAACCGCGCAGCTCGCCGCGCACCGACGGCAAGAGGTAGCGCTCTTTCTGTTCGTCGGTGCCGCCGTAGAGCAACGGGATCACCCCGTAGCCGAAGGCGCCGCACCCGGCGTTGTACAGACCCTGGCGGTGCTTCGAGATCTCCTCCATGAACAGGGTGTAGGCGAAGAAGTCGAGGCCGGCGCCGCCGTACTCCTCGGGGACACCGGGGTTCCACATTCCGAGCTCTTTCGAGCGCGCTTGGAGACGGGCGAGATCGGCGGCCGGGAGCTCGATTGCGTCCGGATCGAGCCGAGCCTCGACCGGCAACACTTCGCGTTCGAGAAGCTCTCGCGCCGAGCGCAAGAGCAGGCGGATCTCGCCGGGAATTCCGTAGTCGTGTCGGTGCACGGGGAGGAGGGGAGTCGGAGCCGCGCCCATCCTAGCGTTCGCGGGGCCGAGGTGGTCGCCAAGGACGGCAAGCTGGCGCGCCGAACCATTCCGGGGAGGTTAGCCCGCGCGAGAACAATCGAGCGGTCGTGAACCCAGCGGGTCCGGTCCTCGTAGTGATGGAAGAGGCAGAACGCACAGTCGGCCGTGCGCCGACGCCCCATAGAGGAAACGAACTTGCACGACCTTCTCCGTGATTTGCGCTTCGCCCTGCGACGTTTGCGGCGCCGTCCCGGCTGGGCGCTGTCGATCGTGGCGGTTCTGGCGCTCGGGCTGGCGGGCAACGCGGCGATGTTCTCCGGCTTCGACGCCTGGGTGCTGCGCCCGCTCGACTTCGAGCGCCCTCAAGAGCTCCTGCAGCTCGGCAGCAGCCAGCCAACGATCAGCGGCGAGATCCGCGGGCTCTCGCCTCCGGACTGGTACGACTTGGTCCAGAGCCACAGCGAGTTGTTCGAGCTGGCGGTGTTCGATCGCGGTGGCATGTTCAACGTCGACGACGACGTCGAGCCCACGCGCATGAACGGCGCGAGGATCGATCATCGTCTGCTTCCGCTTCTCGGGCGCGAGCCCGCGCTCGGGCGCGGTCTGCTCGAAGCGGACGATCTTCCTGGCGCCCCGGCCCCGGTCGTGATCATTGGTGATCGATTGTGGCGCGAGCGCTTCGCCGCCGATCCGCGGGTCCTGGGCCGAACGCTCCGGGTCGACGGTGTGGTGCACGAAATCGTGGGAGTGATGCCTCCGGGTTTCGAGTTTCCCGAGTGGGGAAGCCTGTGGTTGCCGCTGGGTCTCGCGCCGGAGCGATCGCCTCGGGACTCGCGCTGGCTGACCGCGGTGGCACGGCAGCGGCCGGGTGCGACGATCGACAGCGTCGCGGCCGCGCTCGAGGGGATCGGCGCCGATCTCGAGCGCCTCCATCCGGAGACCAACACCGGCTGGCGTTTCGTGGTGACGCCGTTGCGTGACCTGTGGGTGCCGGCGGTCATCGAGGTCGCGCTCGGGGTCTCGCTGGCGGCCGCCACGATGGTGCTGCTGGTGATCTGCGCCAACGTCTCCAGCCTGTTCCTTGCCGAAGTCGAGACCCGGGGCAAAGAGCTGTCGGTGCGTAGCGCCCTGGGGGCGAGCCGGCTGCAACTGGTGCGGCCGTTCCTGTTCGAGAGCGCGGTGCTGGCGCTCTTCGCGTTCGCGGTTGGTGCCCTCCTCAGCCAGCTGATGCTGCGCGCGATGCTCGGCCGCGTACCCCTCGATCCTCCGTACCTGTTCGCGATGCGACTCGATTGGCGAGCGCTCGCGTTCACTTTGGTGATCGCGCTTGCGGCCGGCTTCCTGTGTGTCCTCGCGCCGATCCTCCGCAGCTCGGGGAGGGGGGTGAGCGACGCGCTCCGGACCGGCGGCAGCGGCTCGCTGGGTCGCAGCGCGGCCCGATTGCGCGGCGGCCTGGTGGTCGCCGAGGTGGCGTTCTCGTCGGCCCTGGTGCTGTGCTCGTTGTTGATGGCCAAGAGTCTGCTCCAGCAGCGCTCGATCGATCCCGGATACCGGACCGCGGGCGTGGTGGCGGCCGAGCTGTCGCTGACCGGACCGGAGTTGGAGAGCGCCGACGCGCGGCGGCTTTTCTTGGAGCGGCTGGGCGCGGGCCTGAGCTCGTCTTCGATGGTGACTGGGGTGGCGTATGCCGCGCCCCTGCCGTCGGCTGGCTGCCGGCAGCTTCGCTACGAGGCCGAGGGGCGGCCCGCACAACCCGGGGAGGGAGTGCCGGCTTGCTTGATCGCGGCGAGCGCGGACTTCTTCGACACCCTCGACATCGCTGTGCGGAGCGGTCGGACGTTCACCGCCGAGGAGACCGAGGTCGGTGACCGGGCCACCCTCGTCAGCACCGGGTTCGCGCGGCGGCTCTTCGCGTCGACCGACGCGGTTGGCCGGCGGATGCGCGAGGTCGGTGAGGACGACGGGACCTGGATGAGAGTGGTCGGGGTGGTCGAGGACGTTGCCCATCCGCGGGACATGGTGCGGGACGGCGCCTCGGCCGACGTGCAGGTGTACTCCCCATACGCCGCGCAGCCTCGCTCCAGTGTCAGCGTTGTCGTGCGCAGCACGGCTCCGGCGTTACGGGTTGGCGAGCTGATCCGCGAGCAGATCCGAGCGGCGGGACCACGGGTGCCGGTGTCCGACATCCTGACGATGAAAGAGGAGATCTGGCGAGCGCAGTGGGTGACCCGCTTCTTCAGCGAGCAGCTCGGCATGTATGCGATCTCGGCGTTGCTGGTCGCGGCATTCGGTCTCTACGGGCTGACTTCGGACTCGGTGGCCCGCCGCCGCTTCGAGATCGCTGTGCGCATGAGCCTCGGGGCTCGCCGCCGTGAAGTGCTCGCCCTGGTTCTGAAACGCGGTGCGTGGCTGATCGTCGGCGGTCTTGCGGCGGGCCTTCCGCTCGCCCTCGCCTTCGGCCGCTTCGGCAGCGCGATGCTCGGCGGTGTCTCGGTGTGGGATCCTGCGATCCACGCCATCGTGGTCCTGACGCTCGCCGCCGCAGCGGCGGTGGCAACCGCTCTGCCCGCGCGGCGTGCCAGCAGCGTCGACCCGGCGCTGGTGCTTCGCGGCGAGTGATCGGAGGGCCGGAGGCGCGCCACGGCCTCGAGTCGCGAACGCTCCTTGTTCTACCTACCGGGTTCTATCTACCGGGCTTCCTTGTGACGCGAGCCGGGAGCCGGTGGAGATTCGGGTGGCCCGGCGAAACACTGCGCCATGCCCATCCACTCCTTGGCCACGTCACCCTCGAGCTGGAGCCGGGTGTCGGCGATGTTGCGAACCTGGGTGACCACCTGGCAGAACTCGAGCGCGCTGCCTGCGACCCGATTGGCGCTCTCGGTCTCGTTCCACTCCCAGGTCGCGCCCGAGGGCGAGACCAGCCGCAGGTGGGGCATGGTCTTGGGCACCTCGAGCTTGCGCACGTTGTAGGTCCAACCGAAGGTGTTGATGCCGAGCACGACGATGTTCTTGATGCGGTCGGTCTCGCGGCGGTCGCGCCCGAGCGCGTCGAAGACTTCTTGCCCGTGCGCCCAGGTCTCCATCTGGCGCGCGGTCAGCGAGCTGCGCACGCTCATCGATGGCCCCGCCCATTCGACGCGCAGTTTCGGGTCGACGCCATCTAGGCGCTCGCACACCTGAGGGTAGTAGTCGCGCCAGCGCTCGAAGACCGCCCGGTTGCGGTCGCCGTCGAACCAATCGTCGGTGATCTGGCGCATCGACCGGCCACCGGCGCGCGGCTCGCGGAGGCCGGTCATGAACGACCGGAAGTCCTCGGGTCGGTGAATCGAGGCGTCGGCGGCCCAGTTGAAGATGTGGAGATGGGCGATGACGTCGTGCAGCGTCCAGCGCTTGAACAGGGTCTCGGTCTCGAAGTCCTGGTCGGAGAGGGGATCGAGCGCCTCGGCCAAGACGTCGCACTCGGTTCGGAAATCGTCTACCTGCTGGAATGTCGCCATGCTCGCGTCCCCATCGTCTGCGATCGCGTCTTCGATTGGGCGATGGTATCGACCCGTCAGCGCGGCAGCAAACGGCCTCGGTGGTGCGGGCCGCTGGCGACCCGCTGCTAGTCTTCCTCGATCATGAGAGCGACGTCGGCGGCCCAGATCGCTCTCCCTTGTCGACGGCGTCCATGAGCGAGCGCCCGCTGCCGCTCGACGGCCTGCTGGTGCTCGATCTGGGCCAGATCTACCAGGGACCGTACGCTACGTTCCTGATGGCTCAGGCCGGGGCCAACGTGATCAAGGTCGAGACCAAGAAGGCCGATCCGCTGCGCCGGCGCGAGCTGGTCGGCGACGGTCCATCGCTGCCGTTTGCGCTGCTCAACTCGAACAAGCGCGGGGTGACCCTGAACCTCAAGAGCGAGCGCGGGCGCGAGCTGCTGATCGCGATGGCCAAGCGCGCCGACGTCCTGGTCGAGAACTTCGCACCCGGGGTGCTCGATCGCCTGGGGGTCGGCGCCGCGGTGTTGCGCACCGCGAACCCGCGGCTGATCTACGCCTCCGGCACCGGCTACGGGCTCTCGGGGCCCGACCGTGATCGTCTGGCGATGGACCCGACGGTGCAGGCGGCGGCCGGGGTGATGAGCATCACCGGCCTAGCCGACGGGCCGCCGTTGCGTTCCGGGCCGGCGATCGGTGACTTTCTCGGCGGGGTCCATCTGTACGGCGCGGTAGTCTCGGCGCTGTACCAGCGCGAGCGCACCGGTCAAGGCGCGGTCGTGGAAGTGGCGATGCAAGAAGCGTTGTACCCGACGCTCGCCTCCGACCTGGGCCTGTTCCACCGCGCGGGTCATCAGGAGCCGCGGCGCGGCAACCGTCACGGCGGGCTCGCGCCGTACAACGTCTATCCGGCGAAGACCGGGCACGTCGCGCTGTTGTGCATCACCGAGCAGCAGTGGCAGGGCTTGATGTCCGCGATGGATCGACCAGACCTTGCGGAAGATCCGCGTCTTGCGACCAACCTCGAGCGTGCCGAGCACGTCGACCTGGTTGATGAGATCGTCGAGGCGTGGGCCCGGAGTCTCGACCGCGACGAGGTGGTGCGTCGCGCCCAGCGCCACGGGGTGCCGAGCGCGCCGGTGCGCGACCTCGCCGAGGTGATGTCGGACCCGCACATGCACGAACGGGGGATGCTCCAGCGCAAGCGCCACCGCGACCTCGGCGAAGTGGTGCTGATGTCGAGCCCGCTGCGCTTTCACGGCGCCGAGCGTCGCGAGCTGGTCGAGCATCCGCGGATCGGCGAGCACAACCGCGAGGTCTACGGCAGCTGGTTGGGGCTCGACGACGACGAGATCGCCGAGCTCGAACGCAACGGAGTGATCTGAGCCGGCGGGCTGCCTATGGGCGAGCACCGCTACTACCCGGTCTTCCTCGACCTTCACCAGCGCCGCTGTGTGGTGGTCGGCGGCGGGGCGGTGGCCGCCGACAAGACCGACGGCCTGCTACGCAGCGGCGCGATCGTGGTGGTGGTTGCGCCGCGACTCGACGAGCCGCTTGCCACCTGGGCGCGGCAGGGCAGGGTCGAGCACCTGGCTCGCGACTATCGGCGCGGCGACCTCGAAGGAGCTTCGTTGGTGCTCGCCGAGCAGGTTGCGCCAGAGCTCCAGCGCGAGCTGTTCGCCGAGGCCGAGGCGCGGAGGATCTTCGTCAACGTCCAGGACGTCGTCGCCTACTGCAGTTTCGTCGCGCCCGCGCTGTTGCGTCGCGGCGATCTCGCGATCGCGATCTCGACCAGCGGCAGCGCGCCCGCGCTCGCGGTGCGCCTTCGCGATCGCTTGGCCGGGGAGCTGGGCGAGGAGTACGGCGCGTTCCTCGAACTCGCGCGTCGTTTTCGCCGTCCCCTGGCGGAGTCGGTTGCGGACTTCGAGGAGCGCCGGGCGTTGTGGTATCGACTGGTCGACTCGCGGGTGCTCGAGCTGTTCGCCGAGGGTCGCGACGGCGAAGCCCGGCGGCTCGCTTCCGAGATTCTAGGAGTCGACCCCGAGCCTCCGGCAGAGCTCGCTTGAGGGCGCCGTCGAGCGAGGAGCCAGGAGCCACAATGGACGATCCGAGAGCTTCGCAGCGGTCTGGCGACGATTGCCGTTTCGCTCTGGCGTTGGCGCGGATCGACGCCGCTCACGCCGAAGACCCGGCGACCGAGACCGTCGGCGGCTCGCCGCGGCCACGCGAGTTGGTGTACGCCGAGCGTCTCTCGGAATGGCTGGAGCGCCTCGAGCCTGCGGCTTCGCCGGCGTTGCGTCTGGCGGTGCGTTGCCAGCACCTCTGCCGATGGCGGGTGGCGCGCAGCAGCTATCCGGTCGGTCGTGCCGGCTATCACGCTTGGCGACGGGCGTGTCAGCAAATGCACGCCGAGCTCGCGGCCGAGCACCTTGCGGCGGTCGGCTACGACGAGCAGACGATCGCGCGCGTCGGCGAGCTGGTGCGCAAGCGCAACCTCGGCAGCGACCCCGAAGTCCAGGTCTTGGAGGATGTCGCCTGCCTGGTGTTCCTCGAGCATGAGCTGGCCGCTTTCGCCGTCCAGCACGACGAGTCCAAGACCGTCGACATCGTGCGCCGGACTTGGCGCAAGATGTCGCCCAGGGGTCAGCGCGCGGCTCTCGAGCTCGAGTTGTCGGCGGATGCTTCGAGGTTGATCCGACGCGCGCTCGAGTAGCGGTCATTCGCCGGCTCCTAGGCGGGCCAGGAATGGCAGCCGTGGTCTAGCGGCGAGGAGCGAACTGCCTCGTTCATCGACGAGCGCGAGTTCCTCTGGGGGTAGCGGCCGAGCTTGGGCGGCCGACGACCGAGCGGGAACGCCGGCAAGCCCGCCGCGCTCGAACGAGAAGACACACACCGTGCGCCCGCTCAACAGGACGACCGATTCGCAGCAATGGCGTACGCCCCAACAACTCCTCACTCGGCCGCCCAGCGTCGGCGCGCCCGCAGCCGGGCGCTACCCCCGGAAGGGACACGGCGGTGCCGTCCGATCTTCCGGCAAAGCGATCTCGGCGTTCCTAAGATCGTTCACGAGTAATCCGTGGCTAGACACGATCGCCGGCTATGCGATTGCGCCAGCCCTCGCAGAGGTAACCCGTTCGAGCAGACCACTCGCTCCCGGGGATTCCCCGGCGAGCAGGAGCCAGCCCGGCCGGGCACGCGGGTCGTCGTCGGCAATCTCCAGCTTGGCGCCGCTGGGGAACAAAGTCCGCGCCACCTCGTCGAGCTGCGCGGTCAGTCGCTCGCGGTCGGTCACCACGTTGGTGGCCGCGAGCCGATCGTTGACTCGCAACAGCAGGCGGTTGCCGGGGAAGGTCAGGCGGCCGGCGAGATCTGGCTCGCGCTCGAGCTCGACGCACGCGACCAGCGCCCTTTCGATCGCCGACAGCCAGCGCTCGACGGGGTCGCCGATTCCTAGCAGGCTCGGTCGGGTCTCGCGCCGCCGGCTGTACAGCAAGCCCGGGCCGTCGGGGCCACAGTCGAAGGCGTAGTGAGCGTCGTGGCAGATCAGCAGGACTCCGGGCCCCACCGGCACGTGGCTGTAGTCGGCGACGTCGATCGCCAGTTCGTCGAGCCGCGTGCTCTGGATCCAACGGTGAAAGACCGGGATCAGGTCACGCGGTTGCACCGCTGATGGGTCGCCGGGTGGTTGCGCGGCGTAGACCTTGACGTCGAGTTTCGCGGTATCCACAGGTCAGCTCCTATGAAGAAACGGCCACGGGTGTCTCGTGCAGCCGCCCGTAGCAGGCGTGTGCGGCCTCGATGAACAGCTGGGCTTCTTCGATGCGACGGTGCGCGAGCTCGGCGTCGCCGGCCTCCTGCTCGTGCGCCTGGAACAAGAAGTTCGCGAACTTGGCGCCGGCGTAGCGGTCGTAGAACAGCTCGGTGTCGCAGAAGCGGCCGCGGAACTCGCCGACGATGGTTTCCGGGTCGTCGCCGACGTCGAGGTTCTGGGTCCGGACCAGTGCCTTCGCCGCCTGCAGCATCGCCGCGTAGGCGCGCTCCCCGGCGGCCTCGGCGTCCCCCTCGTCGAGGCGCAGCTGGGCCTCGAAGACTTGACGCTCACTCGCGGCGAGACCGAACTGCACCAAGGACACGATCTCACCGGCGCACTCGCCGACTCCCAGGTCGCCGATCGTGTACTCGCGCGGGTCGCCCCAATCGGAGTACAGGGTGCGGTTCTGATCGTAACTTTCGAGGGGCAGCAGGTCGGCGAGCAGCTCGCGGACGCGCGCCTTGCCCACCCGCCGGACGAGCTCTTGGAACGACTCGTTGCCCTGGCGTTCGGTGGCGTAGAGGCTGGTCATCCGTTGCACCACGTCCGGGATGCGCCGCGACGGCACCGCGACCACCGCCAGCCCGTACGAGCCGGCGTTTTCCTGCCACTGGCCGCCGAGCACCACCTGGAAGTGGGGCACGGTGCGACCGTCGTTCTTGCGGCTGACACCGTAGAAGCCGAGGTCGGCGACGTGGTGCTGGCCACACGAGTTGAAGCAGCCGCTGATTTTGATCTTGAGACCGCGCACCGCCTGGTCGTGGACGAAGCCATCGGTCGCCACGCGGCGACGGAGCTCGGCGGCCAGTCCTCGCGACGAGGAGATTCCCAACTTGCAGGTGTCGGTACCCGGGCAGGCGGTGA
>JAQBHE010000188.1:0-9087 GCA_032128015.1 Holophagae bacterium | reverse complement strand
CCTAGCAGCCCGTGGTGAAAGTCAGCACGCCCGCACGACAAGGCCTTTCCGCTCCGCCGGTGGCTGAGAAGCTTGCCAGTGGGCGGAGTCGCGCTTTTCGTCCTGCATCAGCTTCTCGCCACCGGCTACGCTGCAAGTCCTTGTCGCCCTTCGGGTTGCGGCGGCGTGGACCCATCTGCGGAGTCGGAGCTCCTCGACGATGTCCCAGCATCGCCTCCGTCGCTCCTTCTTGCACCTGGGCCCACGGCGCTCGCAATGCGGGCATCCTGACTTCCACCACGGGCTGCTAGGCTAACCACTCGCGCTCGGCGGCGTCTTCTACTCAGTAATAGGCCGCGACCGATCGGTCGCCCGGGAGACTCCGATGTCGACGCTTCTCCAAGAGACCCGGTTCGCGGCGCGCGACCTGCGCAAGTCTCCGGGCACCACGACCTTGGCGATCGCCGTGCTGGCGCTGGGCATCGGCGGCAACAGCGCGATGTTCAACATCACCAACTCGCTGCTGTTTCGTCCGCTCGCGTTTCCCCATCCCGAGCGTCTGATGAACGTGGTCAACCAAGACGTCGAAAGCGGCAACCATCGCGGTATTTCGTACCCCAACTACCTCGACCTGCGCGAGTCGGTCACGTCCTTCGAGAGCCTGGCGGTGCACAACATGGCGCTGTCTGGGATCACCGAGGGAGGTGAGACCCGGCGGGCGTTCATCGCGATGGCGAGCGCCAACTATTTCGACACGTTCGGTGTCCAGCCGTTCCTCGGGCGCTTCTTCCGCACGGAGGAGGAAAGCACCGGAGCCCGCGTCGCGGTGCTCAGCCACGGGTTGTTCGACCGTCAGGGCCGTCCCACCGAGGCGGTGGGCCAGCCGATGGTGCTCAACGGCCTTTCCTACACCGTGATCGGCATCGCGCCACCGGGGTTCGGCGGCACCAGCGTCCTGTTCTCGCCTGACCTGTGGGTCCCCATCGACTCGAGCGAGGCTCTGGCGAACGACTTCGAGAGCGATGCCTGGCGATCGCTCCACGACCGCGCCAACCACGCGCTGATCCTGTTCGGGCGGCTTCGCGACGGTGTTGACCGCGAACAAGCCGACGCGGACGTTGGGCGGGTGGCGGCCGCGCTCGCGGCGAGCTTCCCCGAGGTCAACGAGCACCACACCTTCACTGTCCACCCGATGTCCCGGGTCTCGGTGTCGACCTCGCCCCAGACCGATGACGAGATGTCGATGCTCTCTGCGCTCCTGGTCTCGATGGCGACCGTTCTGCTGCTGGTGGCCGGTCTCAATCTGGCGACCCTTCAGGGTGCCCGCGGGTTGGCGCGCCGTCGCGAGATCGCGGTCCGAATCGCGCTGGGGAGCGGTCGCCTGGCAGTGATCCGGCAGCTGCTGATCGAGTCGTTGCTGCTGGCGTTGGGCGCGGGCGTGCTCGGGCTCGCAGTGGCATGGGCGGTACCGCGGCTGCTGATGATGTCGATGGCGCGGTTCATGCCCTTCCAGCTCATGCTCCGCGTCGATCTCGACTGGCGGGTGATTGCGGCGACGGTGGGTTTCTGCGTGCTGGCGTCGCTGTTCGTCGGGCTGCTCCCGGCGTTGCGGGCGTCACGGCCCGATCTTGTGGCGGACCTCAATGACAAGGAGGGGGGCGGTGCGCGTCGCGGCCGTTTCTTCGCGCGCGGCGACCTGCCGGTGTTGTTCGAGATCGCGCTCTCGATGGTTCTGCTGGTGTCCGCTGGCCTGTTCCTCAAGGGCGCGTTCACCGCGACCCACCTCGACCCCGGCTTCGAGCTCGATCGCCAAGCGATCGTCGAGATCGATTCGAGCCTGGTGGGTTACGACGAGGATCGGGGGCGCGAGCTCCTGACCCTGCTCGAGCAACGACTGGCGCGGATCCCTGGGGTCCGGTCGGTCGGCAGCGCCGGCATCGTGCCGTTCGGCATGATCGGTCTGGGAAAGACCGTCGCGCCTTCCGAGGCTGGGCCCGAGCCCGAAGAGGAAGCGAAAGTGGGTGCGGCGTTCAACGTCGCGGGCGCTGGATACTTCGAGACGATGGGGATTCCGGTCCTTCGCGGTCGGACGTTCCGGGCTTCGGAAGGCTCTGCGGTCGCGGTGATCGACGAGATCCTGGCGGAGCGGTTGTGGCCGGAGACCGATGCCGTCGGTCGTCATCTGCGAGTGGTCTCCGATGACACGGGCGAGCTCGGAGAAGTCGAGGTCATCGGTGTGGTCGGTCCGATCCGCGATTCGGTGTTCGACCGCGAACCGTCGCCTCGTTTCTGGTTGGCCAACGACCGCCAGTTCATGGCGAACGCGCACCTTCATGTCGGCTTCGATGCCGCGCCCGACTCCGCGATGCTCGAACAGATGCGCGCCGCGATTCGCGAGGTCGACGAGAAGCTGCCGGTGCTCAATCTGCGCTCGATGAGGAGCCACCTGGAATCGAGCCTCGAGATCTGGGTGCTGCGAACCGGGGGTCGGCTGTTCTCGGTGTTCGCTGGCGTGGCTCTGCTGCTCACCCTGGCCGGGGTCTATGGGGTGCGCGCGTACAGCGTGGCGCGCCGCTCGCGAGAGATCGGCATTCGCATGGCGCTCGGCTCGACGGTCGGCGACACTCTGCGGCTGATCTTGCGCGATGGACTGCGGTTGGCGCTGATCGGCAGCGTCCTCGGTTTGGTGCTGGCGGCCGGAGCCGCGCGCCTGCTCGCCGGCTTCCTCTTCGAAGTCAGCGCCGGCGACCCGGTGGTCTTCGGCGTCGCCTTCCTGCTGCTATTCGGGGTCGCGCTGGGGGCCTGTGTCGTTCCGGCCCGACGGGCGGCGCGGCTCGATCCGCTGCTCGCGTTGCGGACCGACTAGCGTCCGGGATCGCGTCGGCGCGCGCTAGGACCGAAGGCGGGGGAGGAAGCGGCCGGTGCGCAGCATCACGTTGCGGTATTCGTCGCCGAAGCGCTCGAGCATCATCGCCTCTTCTTTCGGAGTGCGGTTGATCATCACGAAGAGGACAATTGCGATCGGCAGCACGCCGACGAACCAGTTGGCGGTGAGCAAGAGCATGCCGGCCATGAACACCAGGAACGAGGCGTACATGGGATGACGAACCCACCGGTAGGGCCCGTGCTGGATCAGCTTGTGGTCGGCGCGGAGCGCCAGGGTGCCGCTGAAGTTGCGGCCCAGGCTCGCATTCACCCACCAGCACAACAGGAGCCCCGCGAGCATCAGACCCGCGCCGAGGATGCGAACCGCGGACGGCAGATGGAAGCCCGCCCAGGCGACCGGGCGCGGCCAGAACGGGTAGAGGCTGATGACCAGCATGAACGGTAGCGCCAGCACCACCCGGATGACCGCCATCAGCGCTCCCTCGCGTTTGGTGTACAAGCGCCGCTGCTCGGGCCCGGCCTGCTTCTGGTAGTAGATGCGCATCGCAGCGAAAGCGAACCAGAGCAGGCCGAAGATCGTCCGTGCGAGGAGGTCGGTCATGGTCGAGGTTTCTCGGTGTCTTCGAAGCGAGCTCGAGCCCGTTCTGCGATCTCGAGGTCGGCCGGAGTGACGCGGTGGCTGTTATCCAGCGATCGGATTGATCCACGTGATTTCGGAGAAGCGGGCGAAGTCAGTGTCTGCAGAGTACACGCTGAGACCGTGCTCGATTGCGAGCGCCGCTAGCTGCGCGTCGGTGATCATGTTCGCTCTGAGGTCGTAACGGCGGATCAGCTTCCCCAGTACCGTGGCGTGGTTCTCGGTCTGGCGCGGGATCCAGGCGACGTCGCAGCGGAGCCACTCCTCGATGAACTGCCAGGCATCTTCGGGTTGTAGAGGATGGTCCGACGCCCTCGGATTCGTCGCGATCCGAACGAAGGCGGCCAGGGAAAGCCAGGGGAGTGCGACGCGGGTCTGGCTGTTGAGTGCCGAAGAGAGCCAGTGCTTTGCAGCCGGGTGATGAGGCGATCTGTCGTCCACTGCGTAGAGCAGCAGATTGGCATCGACGAGCATCAGCGAGCGACCGGGCCTTCGAGAAGCTCGAGAGCCTCGGCCACATTCGTCACATCGACCCGGATTCCGATGACGGCCGTCCTCTGGGTGAACGGCTGCCGTTCCTTCGGCTGGCGGATCCCCAGCCGAATCAAGGCGTTGATCGACTCACTTAGGCCGAGTCCCGAGTCTTTGCGAAGCCGCTCGATGGCCGCCGCGGTGTCGTCGTCTAGCTGGACGGTCGTGCGCATACGGGTAGTGTAGCACGAAGATGCGTGACATCAAGCATCATGATGCGTCTCATCGGCGAGAACGGAGGACGCCAAGGTGTGCGATCGATTGGGACCGGTGTACGATCTTCGGAGACGTTCATCCACGGCGACGCCCGATACGGTGCGTCGGACCTCGGGAGGTGACAGATGGCCCCGATCCCCAAAGCCGGCACGGTCGCGGTAACGGGAAGCGCTGGCTTTATCGGCGGCTGGGTGGTCCGCCTGCTCTTGGACAGAGGCTATCGAGTGCGGGCCTGTGTCCGCGATGTCGATGATCTAGCCAAGACCGGCTTCCTCCGAGAGCTGCCCGGCTTCGCCTCGGGGCGGCTGACCCTCCACTCCGCCGACCTCGATCGCGATGGCTGCTTCGACGAGATCTTCAAGGGTTGCCATGGAGTCTGCCACGTGTCGCACGTCAGCGACTACGACGACCACGTCTACGTCCAGAGGGTCTGCGACCACATCATCGAGAGCGTCGATCGCTCGGGTAGCGTGACCCGGGTCATCGTCACCTCGAGTATCGCCGCGGTGATCTCCGAGGTCGACATCCAAGAGTTCGTCAGGCGTCCGGTGCTCTACGAGGACCGTTATCCGGACGAGCAGAACCCGAAGCGCACCCCGGAACGCGGACAGGGTTACTCGATGGGCAAGGTGATCGCCCAGCGCGCGTTCTCGGAGGCCGCCGAGCGTAGCGGCAAGTGGGACGCGATCACCTGCTGTCCGGGAGACAACGTCGGGCCGATCCAATCGGCGCACCAGAAGGACAAGGGTCCGTGGCAGCACAACATCGAGATGATGCTGCTGGGCGAGTGCGAGCAGAATGGGGCCTACCGGCCGTGGATGACGGTCGACGTGCGCGACGATGCCGAGTGCCACATCCGGCTGCTCGAAAGCGTCGAGGTCAAGAACGGCGAGCGCTTCATCGCCTGGTCCACCGACACCCCGACGGTCGAGGAGATCTGCGCCAGCATCGGCCGGCTGTTGCCCGAGCTCAGCCTCGAGATGCCGAAGGTGATCGACCCGTTTCCCGACCGCATCAAGGCGCGAGAGGCGGAGCTGCGTCGGGTGTGGGCGGGCGTCGAGCTGCGAAATGATCGGATGCGCGCGGTCACGGCAGTGGTTTTTCGACCCTTCGACGAGTCGTTGCGCGATTGCGTGGAGTCACTGCTCGCGGTCGCGAAGGTCGAACCAAAGCGTCGGCCCGGATTTGCGCGGCGAGAGTGAGCGATGGCTTCTTACGAGGAGCGCAAGGCCTCCCAATCTTTCTCGCCCACTGGCGCCGTGGGGTCGTCGAATCGGACGACACTGCCGCGTAGCGACTGCAGCCACTCTCCTGGCTCGCGCTGCCGGTAGGGCACGAGCTTCAGCACCGGTTTGCCTCGGTGTCGGTGATCACCAGTTGGCGCCCAGTCTTTTCGACCTCGCGGAAGAGCTCGAAGGCGCGTGCCCTGAACTTGGATTTCGAGATCGTGCCGTCCATAACCGCTCCTCACCCGGGTCATCTTCCCATGGTCCCTTCGCGATGGCGAGCGAGAACCTTGGCCCTCACGGTACCCTCGCTCAAGAGCCGAGCTTGAACCGCAGGTGACGCTTCACCGCCGGCCATTCGGACTCGATGATCGAGAAGACGACGGTGTCGCGAAAGCTGCCGTCCGCGAGTCGTTGATGGTTGCGCAGGATGCCGTCTTGCTTGGCGCCCAGGCGCTCGATCGCCGCCCGCGACGCGCGGTTGAAGAAGTGGGTGCGAAACTCGACCGCGATCGCTCCCAAGACCTCGAAGGCGTGGGTCAAGAGCAGGTACTTGCACTCGGTGTTCACGCCGGTCCGCTGGACGCGCTTGGCGTACCAGGTGTGGCCGATCTCGAGTCGGTGATGGGTCTGGTCGACGTTGAAGTAGCGGGTCGAGCCGACGATGTCGCCGCTCGCCTTGTGGCGGACGACGAAAGGCATGGCGCCATTGTCGGCCCGCATCGAGAGCGCCGCCTCGATGTACGCCGCCGCGGTTTCCGGCGACGGCACGAAGGTGTACCAGAGTCGCCACAGCTCGCCGTCCCCGACCGCCTCTTGGATGGCCTCGAGGTGCGCGAGGTCGAGCGGCTCGAGTTGGACGTGGTCTCCTTCGATCGTGACCGGCTCGATCCAACGGTCCATCTTTCGCTCCTCTCCGTTCCGGTTGCAGGCTGGCGAAGTATTCCGCCCGGCGTTGGGTCTCGAGAAGGTGTTGCCTGATGACGTTGGAGCATATCGGCCGGAGGGTGGTGGCCCTATGAGGCAGGCCCCCCCGAGCCGACCTAAGCCCAGCCGATGAATGATCCGCGGCAGGAATACCGAGCGAACGCGGTGCCGTCGTCAGCGAGCGCCGACCAACGGAATGATCACCCAAGCGGGCCGAGTCCTTCGGCGGCCAAGACCGACGTTAATGATATGAGGGCGGCCCGAAGGTGACGGTCTTGGCCAGATGCTGCCTGGCGTTGACACTGGTGGTACCGACCACCGCTCTTCGGGCGGACGAAGTAGACGACTACGTTCGTCGGGAGATGGACGGACGCCGAATCCCCGGCGCCGCCATTGCAGTGGTGAAGGACGGCGCTCTCGTCAAGATCAAGTCTTACGGCTTGGCGAGCGTCGAGCTCGATATCCCGGCGAGTACCGACACCGTGTTCGTGCTCGCCTCGCTAACGAAGACGTTCACGTCCGTTGCAACCTTGTTGCTGGTCGAACGAGGCGAGTTTTCACTTGACGACTCCGTGCTGGTGTCGAAGCCATACATAGTGCGCCGCCGGGAATCTAGGTACCTGGTAGGCTCCGACCGCCATGACAGAGATAGCAGAACGGATTACCGCTGATCCTTCCCAGTGTGGCGGCAGGCCGTGCGTTCGCGGTATGCGAATTCGGGTCACCGATGTGCTCGATCTCCTGGCGAGTGGGCTGAGTCCGTCTCAGGTTCTTGAGGAACTGCCCGACCTGGAACCGGCTGACATCAGTGCCTGCCTTCGTTTCGCGAGTGCCCGAACTGGGCACCCTGTGGTCGCGGCTTGAAGCTCTGGGTTGACTCTCAGCTCTCGCCACATCTGGCGCCGTGGCTCGCCGAGCAGTTCGGACTAGAGGCAGAATCAGCGCGCAGGCTCGGGCTTCTGTCTGCCAAGGACGTCGAGATCTTTGAGGCCGCTCGAAGGGAGCAGGCTGTCGTTCTCACGAAGGACGCCGACTTCTTGGATCTCGTGCTACGCCACGGATCGCCGCCGCAGGTCATCTGGGTGACATGCGGGAACACCTCGAACGACCATCTCCGCTTGCTGCTGCTTGATGCGCTCCCGCGGGTACTCGAGATTCTCGCGACCGGCGAACCCTTCGTTGAGCTGGCAGAGCCGCAGCGGTGACGAGGGATGGCGGCCGAAACACGGGGTTTGAGGTGACGGGAAGGTCGGCTGCTCCGCGGCCTCCGCATCCCCGCACCTCGGCGCAAGCCGTTCGGCAGCCCCTAAGCACGCGTTTCTCGAACGCCGCGCGGCTGACACACCGTTACGCTGCGCAGCCATTCGCACTTGTGGGTGCACGACCATGCACAACGAGAAGGAGACCAACGTCTCGCTCGGCGGTATCCTCGGCCCGAGGAGACGCAACCGATGACCGACTGGACTCTGGACTTTGGACGCCGAACGACCGCCGACCAAGTGCTCGAGGGCATCGACCTCGGTGAGCAGACGGCACTGATCACCGGCGCCAACGTCGGAATCGGTTTCGAGACCGCCCGGGCCCTTGCCGCGGCCGGTGCGCGGGTGATTCTGGCGTGCCGGGAGCCGGCGAAGGGCGAACAGGCCGCGGCGAAGATCCGCCAACGACACCCCAAGGCCCGGCTCGAGGTCCAGCAGCTGGACCTCGCGTCGCTCGCCAGCGTGCGAGAGTTTGCGCGGAATCTGCCTCCCGATCCGATCGACATGCTGATCTGCAACGCCGGCCGGTTTGGCGGCGGCTATCAGGAAACCAAGGAAGGCTTCGAGCTGACGGTGGGGGTCTGCCACATCGGTCATTTCCTCCTGGTGCAGCTGTTGCTTGATCGCCTTCGGGCCGGAGCGGGCGCACGGGTGGTGATGGTGTCTTCCGAGTCTCATCGCAGCCCGAAACAGCTCGACTTCGCCAAGCTGCCGCTGCGTCGCGAGAGCTACTCCGACCTGGTGGCCTACGGCCAGGCCAAGCTGTGCAATGTGCTGATGGCCAAGGCGGTCCAGGCTCAATACCACGACCAGGGCGTCTTCGCCTGCTCGCTTCATCCCGGTACTCTGGTGCCGACCTCGATCGGGCGCTACTCGTTGCTCGCCAAGGCGGTGATGTTGCTCTCCCGGCCGTTCACCAAGACCCTCGCTCAGGGCGCCGCGACGAGCGTCTTGTGCGCCGCTCATCCCAGCGTCGCCGACTTTGGGGGCGCCTATTTCTCAGACTGCAGGCCGGTGCGCTCGAGTCGCGAGTCGAACGATCCGGCGGTCGCGGACAAACTTTGGGCACTCAGCGAACAATGGGTGAAGGCGGCCGGCTGATCGATGCGCGGAGATTGCGCCGTCGGATTGGATCCTTTCGTCATGCACGGCGGCGAGTTCCCTTTGGTGGTAGATCGGACCGGCACCGCTTTCTTCCTTCTTGGGGTAGCGGCCGGCCTTGGGCGGCCGAGGGAGGAGCTGTCGGGGCGTACGCCATGGCTGCGATCAAACCCCGACATCGAGCGGGCCGCTGTTGTGTTCTTCTCGTTCGGATGCGGTCGGATCGCCGGCGTGCCCTCTCGTTCGTCGGCCGCCCAAGCTCGGCCGCTACCCCCAGAGGAACCCGAAGCCCTCGATTTGCGCGGCAGTTCGCTCTTTGCTGGTA
>JAQBHE010000187.1:0-3510 GCA_032128015.1 Holophagae bacterium | reverse complement strand
GACATCATCGTCCCGAGATCGGCGAGGGTCGGATCGCCAGCGTGAAACGCGTCGTAGGCCGAGCCGTAGAGCTCTCGGGACAGCGCCGAAAACTCGGCGGTCCCGCGTGCCGCGAGCATTTGCACCGTGGTCTCGTACTCGCGGCACATTCGCGCCAGGATGCTTCCTACCGGGCTGATCGTGCCGAGCGCGCGCTGGGTATCGCGCTCGAGCTGGCGTAGCTCGGCGACCTTGTCGGCGGGTTCGAACGCGAGCGGTCGCGCCTGGTAGTAGGCAAGGTCGACCGGCGGCAGCTCGCGCTGACCGCGAGCGAAGAACTCCTGCTCGACCGCAGCGGTCCACTTGATGGCATCGAGAATTCGGATCGGCCGCTGGCACTTCACCAGCCGGTCCGAAAGATCGCGAATGGTCTCAGGATAGGTCGCCCGATCCACCATCAGGTCGGTTCGACCCCCGACAGTCGTTGAGAACCCTGAACAGTTGCGGCGGACGCGGAATCGGGAATCGCTCAGCCCCTTATGTGACCTGGGGCCGGCAGTCTACCCACAGCACGCTGATGAAGCCCAGCTCACCGAGCAGCCTCAGCCGTCCGCCATCGGCGACAGCGCCGTCCGTTTTTCGGGAACCGGTCAAGCACGGAGCGCCGCAGGTTCCGTGCCGGCTGAGGAGCATCGGCCGCGCCAGCGTTGAGCCCGACGGCTGGTTCGACCGCCACTCCGGGCCGGCCTCGGTCTTGCACCCCTCGATATCCGCAGAAAATGGCAAGATCGTCGTTGACTGCTCCTGGAGCCCAGCCATGACCCGAATCCCCCTTGCGTACCTGTTGCTCCCAGCCCTGCTTGCTCTCGATGCCGGCGCCTGGGCTCAAGCACTCGACTTCTCGGGCACTTGGCTACGCGACGAACGCACCAGCGACGATGCCGCGGAGAAGGCGCAGACCGCTACCTCCAACCCCGGAGGATCCGGATCACGGTGGGGCGGCAGCTGGCCGGGCGGCTCGGCGGGCCGCGGCGGCGCGGGAGGCGCCGGAGGGCGCGGAGGACGCAGTCCGGGAGGCGGGCGACCCGGTGGTCCGGGCGGAGACCGGGAAGAATCCTCCTACGAGCGTCTCGGCAAGGGTCTGCAGGTGCTCCAGATCGAGCAGCAGGGCACGCAGCTCACGATCAAGAACGCCAATCGCGAGACCCGGGTGGTGTTCTCTGACGGCCGCGCCATCGCCGACGGTCTCGGCAACCAGACCAGCGCCAGACTCCAAGGGGATCGCCTGGTCATCGACACCCGCACCGAGCGGACGCAAATGGTCGAGACCTTCGTTCTCGACCCCGGCCGCGAGCGGCTGACCTTGACCACCGACATTCAGAGCAACGGCGGCGGGCGGACTCCGAGCTTCCAGTTCCGCACGGTCTATGAGTTGCTCGCGCCCGCCGTTTCGTCCGGCGGCGACGGCGTTGACGGCGTTGACCGCGGCGACACCGTATCCGCGAAGGCCCCGGCCGCCGAGTTGGAACCGTCGGCGCCGCCTACCGGTGACACCGAGACCCCGACCTTCGCCGCCGGCACCGCACTTCGCATCCTGCCGCCGAAGAGCACCGGCTCGCAACTTCTGCGCGGCAAGGCCCTGGTCCAGACCCTGATCATCGATCCTACGATCGTCACCGTCGAGTTCTTCCTCGACGACGAACGAGTCGCTCGGCGAAACCTGCCGCCCTACGAGACCAAGATCGAGCTCGCCGATCCGCCCCGCGAGCAGGTGGTGCGCGCGGTCGGGTACGGGCCCGGCGACCGTCAACTTGGTGAAGATCGCCTGGTGCTCAATCGTCTCGACCCGCCGCTGCGGGTCCGCATCGCGGCGATCGACCCCGAGCCGGGCGGCGCGACGTTACGAGTCCGCGCCGAGGTCTCGGTGCCGCGCAAGGCGAAGCTCGAGAGGGTGACCTTCTACCGCGGCGAGACCGAGGTCGCGGCGCTCACCGAGCCCCCCTTCGAAGCCCAGGTTCCGGGTCGCGACATCGGTCCCCAGGACTACGTACGGGTGGCCGCGCGGGTCGCCGACGGTCGCGAGGTCGAGGACGTCGAGCTGATCCAGAGCGCCGACTTCTCCGAAAAGATCCAGGTCCACCTGGTCCAGCTCCAGGTACTGGTCACCGACCGCGCTGGCTACCCGATCACCGGTCTCAGCGCCTCCGACTTCGAGGTCAAGGATGGCGGTCAGATGCGCAAGGTCGAGCGCCTGTATCCGTCGCGAGACGTCGCCCTGGTACTCGGCCTCGCGATCGACTCTTCGGGGAGCATGTGGGCGATGTGGCAGCAGACCAAGGACGCCGCCGAGGCGTTTCTCGATCGCACCCTCGAGACGCGCGATCGCGCCTTCGTGGTCGACTTCGACACCCAGCTGCGCCTGCTCCAGCCGCTCACCGGCAACCACGACGACCTGGTTGCGGCGATGGGCCGGCTCCAGCCCGAGGGCGGGACCGCGCTCTACGACTCGATCCTGTTCTCGCTGCTCCAGTACCAGGGCGAGCCCGGGCGCCGGGCGCTGATCGTGCTCACCGATGGCTACGACTCGGCGAGCCGCGCCGATCCCGCCCGAGCGATCGAGTTTGGCCAGCGCCTCGGAGTGCCGGTGTACGTGATCGCAATGACCGGGGGTGCGAGCGCGACCGGAGCGGCGGCGATGCGCAGCCGTGGCGGCATCGGCAGCGCGCCGGGCGGCGCGAGCGCAGGAATCCTCGCCCAAGGATCGGTGCGCAACCAGCTGCGGCTGATCACCGACCCCACCGGCGGCCGGCTGTACCACGCAGGGTCGGCGGACCAGGTCGCACACGCATTCGCCCAGATCGAAGACGAGCTGCGGAATCAGTACATCCTCACTTACTACACCGATCGCCCGCCCGAGACCGCAAGCGACGCAGTGGTGAAAGCGCTGGGCAAGGGCAACCAGGTGAAGACCGCCTTGCCGCTCGACCTCGCAAACTGACCGCTACTCCAACCAGAGAAGGCGCCTCGGTCGCGAGCGCGCGCGGTCCACGATGCCGCGCTCTCGCCCGCGAGGTGCCATGCTGTCGCCGAGGTGCTGGGCTCCCAGCGACCGCGAGCTCGACAATCGATGACCGACGAAGACAGCTCCCCGCCGCCCTGTTTCTCGCTGGTGATCCCCGCCTACAACGAGGAGGACTACCTACCTCGTCTCCTCGACACGGTGGACGCCGCGCGCCAGACCTACCGCGGCGGGCCCGAAGCAATCGAGGTGATCGTCGCCGACAACGCCTCGACCGACCGCACCGCGACCATCGCTGCCGAGCGCGGTTGCCGGGTGGTGCCGGTGACCCGGAGGGCGATCGCAGCCGCGCGCAACGGCGGCGCGGCGGTCGCGCGCGGCGAGATCTTGTGTTTCGTCGACGCCGATTTCCAGATCCACCCCGACACCTTTGGCGCGATCGACGAGCTGATGAGCGGCAAACGGGTGGTCGCGGGCGCCACCGGCGTTCGCCTCGAGCGCTGGTCGCTAGG
>JAQBHE010000186.1:0-2570 GCA_032128015.1 Holophagae bacterium | reverse complement strand
GCTGGCCACCATCGAGTCGCCGCATGGCCACGACGCTTTTCTCATCGAGATCGACCAGCTGGCGCGCCTGCTCTCCGAGTTCCTGAGCGAGGTCCGGGCAGCCCGAGTGAGCACTCGCTGAGTTGGAGCCTGTGCCGACCCGGGTCCTGCGACGCGCGTCAGTGGACCTGCATGCTGCCGGCCGAGAGCAAGCGCTCGGCGGCTCCAGGCTCGACCGCCGCCGAGAAGAAGAATCCCTGGCCGAAGTCGCACGCGAGATCGCGCACTGACCGCATCTGTTCGGAGGTTTCGATGCCCTCGGCCGAGACCCGAATGCCGAGCTTGCGCGCCAGCGCGACGATCGTGCCGATGATCTCGCCACCTTGGCCGCCCTCCCGCAACTCGTGGACGAACGAGCGGTCGATCTTGAGGGTGTCGGTCGGCAGCCGATGCAAGTAACTCAGCGAGCTGTATCCGGTGCCGAAGTCGTCGAGATGGAGCTGTACCGCCAGGTCCTTGAGCTTCCGCAGCTTCGCGATCGCCTCGTCGGGGTTGTCCATGATCGCGCTCTCGGTAATCTCGAGCCGCAGGCTGCCGTGCACGATCGCCGACTGCGCGAGCACACCCGCGATCTCTTGCACCAGGTCGCGTTGCACCAACTCCCGCGATGAAACGTTGACGCTCAGGGTCAGCGGGTGCTCGGACGGGAACCGGCGCTGCCACATCGCCATCTGGCGACAAGAATCGGCGAGCACCCAGCGGCCGATGTTCAGGATCAGCCCGGTCTCCTCGGCGAGCGGCACGAACTCTCCCGGAAAGATCAAACCGCGCGTCGGGTGGTTCCAGCGCACCAAGGCCTCGAAACCCTCGATCGCGCCATTCTCGAGGTCGATGATCGGCTGGTAATACACACACAACTCGTCCTGGTCGATCGCCCGCCGCAGGTCGGTCTCGAGCTCGAGCAGGGCCATCGCCCGCGCGTGCATCTCGGGGTCGAATAGCTGGTAGCGCGACTTGCCCAGCGACTTGGCCCGGTACATGGCGTTGTCGGCATCGCGGATCAGGTCGTCGGCACGGTCGTAGCCGGTGACGCTGGTGGCAATGCCGATACTGGCGCTGCTGTACACCGCGTGGCCATCGAGCTCGTAGGGCACTGCCAGCTCGCAGAGCAGGCGGTTGGCGATCCGGGTGCTGTCGCCGAGGTCCTCGATGCCGTCGGCGAGGATCGCGAACTCGTCGCCGCCGAGGCGGGCGACGCGGTCGCTCGGACGAATCGCCGCCTCCAGGCGTCGGGCGATCGACACCAACAGCCGGTCACCGGCGGCGTGGCCCAGGCTGTCATTGATGGTCTTGAAGCGGTCGAGATCGAGGAACAGCACCGCGAAGATGTAGTCGGTCCGGCGCTTCGATTGGGCAATCGCGATCTGCAGACGGTCCAAGAACATCGCGCGATTGGGGAGGCCGGTGAGGGCATCATGGAGCGCGGCATGGAGTAGCTCCTCCTCGGTGAGCTTGCGCTGGGTGATGTCGCTCATCGACCCCGCCATCCGCAGCACCTTGCCGTTGCCGTTGGTGACCGCGATGCCCCGGCTCGAGACCCAGCGAAAGCTGCTGTCGGCGTGGAGAATGCGGTACTCGCTCTTGAACCGCGGGGTCAGGCCCTCGAGGTGGGCGTGGAGCTCGCGCTCCACGCGTTCACGATCCTCGGGATGGATTCGCTCGAGCCAGTGTTGCTGGCGGTCGACGATGTCGTCGGCGCCGAGGCCGACAATGGACTTCCAGCGCTCCGAGAAGAACACGGTCTCGCTGACCAAGTTCCAGTCCCACAACCCGTCGTTCGCCCCGCGCACCGCCAGGGCGAATCGCTCCTCGCTTTCGCGCAGCGCCTCGTCCCAGCGTTGACGGTCGATGGCGTACAGCAGCGAGCGCACCAGCAGTCCCGAGTCGAGCTCATCCTTGAGCAGGTAGTCCTGCGCTCCGCTGCGCAGGAGCTCGCTCGCGAGTTCCGGATCGTCGCATCCGGTGAGCACCACGATCGGGGTGCGGGGGGAGGCCTCCCGAGCCTGTCTCAGGATGTCGACTCCCGGCTCCGGGTGGTCGGGAAGACTCAAGTCCAACAGCGCGACGTCGAACTCATCAGTTGCCAGAAGCCGCAGACCGGTGCGCAGCCGATCCGCCACCTGGATCTCGAACCGCGGACTGGACTGACCGGCCAAACGCCGTTCGACCAGGCGGGCGTCTCCGCAGTTGTCTTCGACCAACAGCACTCGGATCTGGTCAACGGCCACGCAGCGAACCTCCTAGGCGTTCCAGCGGCCGTGGCACCGAGCGACCACGTCCCAGCGGAATCGTGAAGCGGAAGGTCGAGCCGCGGCCGGGCCTGGACTCGGCCCAGATCCGGCCCCCGTGATACTCGACCACGCGTTTGCAGATGGACAGTCCAATGCCGCTCCCGGGGATCTCGGGACGAAGCCGTCCGAAGACCTTGAACAGCTCGTCACCCGGCGCGTCGAAACCGAGACCGTTGTCGCTGACCACGAACAACCAATCGTCTTGCTGCTGGAGCGCCGAGACGGTCACTCGCGGCAGCT
>JAQBHE010000185.1:0-6135 GCA_032128015.1 Holophagae bacterium | reverse complement strand
GGCGGCCGAGGAGGGCGCCTCGGCTGAGTCGGCTGCGGGTCGGGGTGGTGTACCATCGCGACATGCCGTCGCCGCTCGCGGACTGTCCCGAGTGTCACGGACGCGGTTGGTTGGTGACCTCCGAGGCCTCCGGGATCTCTCGCGCTCGGCGCTGTCCTTGTTATCGGCGCGTTCGCTCGACCGATCCGCTCGCCGCCGCGGGGGTGCCGCCGCGCTACCGCGCTTGCCGCCTCGAGGGAGAGCCGCCAGCCGGCTTCATTACCGCCGGTGCCGGTCAAGGTGGTCGCGGTCCCCTAGCCGACCAGCTGCTGCGAGCTAGGGAGGAGTGTCGGCGTTACGTCAAGGAGTTTCTCGAAGCCAAAGGCGAGTTCTCCACCTCGGGGCTGCTGTTCATGGGTGGGCCAGGGTCCGGGAAGACTCACCTCGCGGTCGCGGTGCTGTACGAGCTGATCTCGGCCTACGGTGTCAAAGGCCGCTTCGTCGATTTCACCGACCTCATCCATCAGATCCAGGCGACCTTCGCCGCCGACTCGGGGACCTCGAAGAGCCAGATTCTCGAGCCGTTGCGCGATGCCGACGTGCTGGTGCTCGACGAGCTGGGGGCTCAGAAACCCAGTCCGTTCGTTCAGGAGGTTCTCTACTTGGTGATCAATGCGCGCTACGCCAGTCAGCGGCCGACGCTGTTCACCAGCAACTACTACCTGCCCTACGAAGAACAGCCTCACCAGGGCCAGGAGGCGATTCCCGAGTCGTCAGACGGCGCCGACGTTGACCCTCCCGCGCGCGGCGATCGGCTAAGTGCCGAACTCTCCCAGCGCATCCAGGAGCCGCTGGTCAGCCGACTCTGCGGTATGACCCGTCCGATCTGGCTGAACAAGGTCGGTGACTACCGGCGGGATATTCAGATGCAGCGGCACCGCGTGTGAGCGCATTCGAGCCGAGCGCGTGCGCGTCGAGCAACCGCTGGCGGATCGCCGCTTGGGGAGTGGCGGCGCTCGGTCTGTGGGCGGGGGCGCGCGGATCCTCCGTCGGCGTCGCCCAGGCGAGCGCGCGGGTGGCGATCGGGAGACCGGTCTTGGAGGACCGTACGGCCACAGCGTCCTCCGCGGCCCTTCCAACGACCATCCGTGTTGGCTTGGCGAGCGACCTCGAATCTGTGGCGTTGTGCTGCGCCGAAGACGAGAGCCTGCGCGTCGGTGCGCGGGTGCTCGCGCGCGCCGCCCGGGTGGTGATCCATCCGCGGGCGCCAGCGGCTGGCGTCGGGGTCTATCGGCGACAGGTGGCTGCGCTCAAAGACCGTGGGGCGGCCGAGGCGATGGCGCAACGGCTCGCTGGCGCTATGGGTTGGCCGGCTGACGCCGTCTTCGACGCCACCGACGGCCTGTACCGGGTGCGCGTGGGTGCCTTCGCGACCCGCGAGGAAGTGGAGCAAGCGACGACGGCGCTGGCGAACATCGGGGTCTCGGAATCGTGGGTCGTGCACGAGGCGCGCGACATCGCCGACGCCGGCTTTCGAGTGGTGACCGCGGCGGGTGAGCAGACGGTGGTCGCGCGACGGCTGATCATCGAGTCGCGATCGGGCATCGTCGGCTACGCGGGCACTCGCTACCGGGGTCGCTTGGAGCTGTTCTTGAACAACCGCGGCAAGATCAACTTGATCAACGAGCTGCCGTTCGAGGACTACTTGCGAGGAGTGGTGCCGCGCGAGATGGGTCCGGAGGAGTACCCCGAGATCGAAGCGCTCAAGGCTCAGGCGGTGGCGGCGAGGACCTACTCGGTGCGCAGCCTGCGCGGGTTCGTCGAGGAGGGTTACGACATTTGTGCCGGCCCGCGGTGTCAGGTCTATGGCGGTCAATCGGCGGAGCACCCGGTGACCGATCGCGCTCTCCAGTTGACCCGTGGCGAGCTGCTGGTCTACCACGGCCAGCCGATCGAGGCCCTGTACACCGCCAGTTGCGGCGGCCACACCGAGAACGTCGAGGTCCCCTTCCCGAGCAAGCGCGCTCCCTATCTGCGCGGGGTGCGGTGCGTCGAGCAGGGGGGGGTGGTGATCGCGTCCGGCGACCGTCCCTGGCGCCCGCTCGAGAGCGCGTTGGTCGAGCGCTGGTTGGGACCCGGATCGCCGGGGGTCCGGCTCGATCCGCGATTGCGCCAGCTCCTGGCGCGTGCCGGCCTGACCCCGCCCCGCGACCATCTGGCGTCGGAGCGCCGGCGGGACGTCGAGCGCTTCGTGCGCTCGATGTTCGATCTCGTCCTCGATCCGCGGTTGTTTGCTGCAGACGAGCCGCCGGCGGCGGAGTGGACTCGCGCCGAACGCCGGTTGCGCTCGAGCTGGGCGCGTCCCGAGCTGTTCGGCGGCGATCCCGCAGCGGCGCTGACTTTCGCACAGCAGGATGTGTTGCTGGTCGAGCTCGGCCGCTATTTGCAGCAGCTGATCGAGGTCGAGGCGCGGGTGCTCGGGGTCGACGGTGAGACCCTGCGCCTCGACGGTAGCGGCGAGATCGCACTTGCTGGCCAGTCTCCGCCCGCGCCCTACCGCCGCACCGCTGCGGGCGATGTGCCCGCGGATCTCGAGCTCTCGGCCGGTGATCGGTTGCTGGTCCACCGCTCGGGCGAGCAGACGTTGGCGATCGTCCAGCTCGAGGAGCTGGGGATCGTTCAGCTCGGAGAGCCGTCTGCGCCGGCGACCAGGGTGCCGGCCCTGCAGCCCTGGGTGCGTAATCGCAGCGAGCGGCAGCTGGAACGAGCGGTCGCCAGCCGCTATCCGGGGCTTCGTCTGCGTTCGTTCGAGACCCTCGAGCCGGGAGCCTCCGGGCGGATCCGCGGGCTGCGCTTTGCCGGTTCTGATGGCGAGATCCAGGAGGTGCTCGGGCTCGAGCTTCGTTGGCTGCTCGACCTTCCGGATCTGCCGTTCGCAGTCGAGCGGGTCGACGATTCGGGGTGGCGGTTCTGGGGCCGCGGCCGGGGGCACGGCGTTGGGTTGTGCCAGCTCGGCGCCGTCCAGATGGCTCAGGGCGGCTACGGCTACCGTGAGATCCTCGACCACTACTACAGCCAGGTCGAGATCGAGCGGCTCCCAAGCTCCGCACGTGCGGCTTCGACGCCGCGTTGAACCGGTTGCCGGGGCCGGATACCATGCCCCTTGTCCAAGTGGCTCGCGTCTCTCCGGCGCCGGCCAGCCAGCGATGCCTGCTCTCGAGTCCAGAAGGTCGCGCGCACCGGAGCTCGAACCGCTGCTCGCAGCAGCCCTAGAACGGCAGCCGCGGGCGCTCGCGCGGGCGGTGACTGTGCTCGAGTCGGGGGGGGAGGACCAGCGCCGCCTCCTCGAACGCATCTACCCCCGAGTCGGTCGCGCCCGGGTGCTCGGCATCACTGGCCCGCCGGGGGCCGGCAAGAGCACCCTGGTCGACCGTATCGCTCGAAGCTACCGGCAGCGCGGCGAGACCCTTGGAATCCTGGCGGTCGATCCCACGAGTCCGTTCAGCGGCGGAGCGATCCTCGGCGATCGAGTGCGGATGCAGTCGCACTACACCGATCCGGGGGTGTTCATCCGCTCGATGGCGACCCGCGGGGCGATGGGCGGGGTGGCGCGAGCGACCCGTGACGCGGTCGATCTGCTCGATGCCGCCGGTTTCGACCACGTGCTGGTCGAAACGGTGGGCGTCGGCCAAGACGAGATCGACGTGGTGCGCACCGTCGACACCGTGGTGGTGGTGACCGTGCCCGGGCTGGGCGACGAGATCCAGGCGATCAAAGCCGGGATCATGGAGATCGCCGACATCTTCGTGATCAACAAGGCGGATCGGCAGGGCGTCGCTTCGACGCGACGGGATCTCGAGTCGATGCTGTCGATGGCCGAGGCGTTGCCGCGGCGCCCGGCGATCATCGAAACGATCGCGCACCGGGGCTCGGGGATCGAGGAGCTGATCGCTGAGATCGACCGCCACGCCGAGTGGTTGCGCGAATCGGGAGATCTCGCGGTGCGCCGCTTTCAGCAGCTCCGACTGCGGGTCGAGACGATTCTCCAGGAACGGATTCTGGCCGCCGCCGACCGGGCGCTCGGCCTCGAGCGCGAGCTCCAGGTCGCTTGGGAGCGTGGTGAGGATCCATACACGGTGGCGTATCGTTTGTTCGCTGGCGCCCTCGAGGTGGGTGTTGTGGAGGGACGATGATCGGAGGCGTCGACCACATCGGCATCGCGGTGCGCTCGATCGCCGAGGCCCGAGTCTTCTACGAGCGCCTCGGTCTCGAGGTGGTGGAGATCGAAGAGGTTGCGACTGAGGGAGTGAGGATCGCGATGATCCCCTGCGGGACGACCCGCATCGAGCTGCTCGAGCCGACCCGCCCCGATTCTCCGATCGCGCGCTTTCTCGAGCGCCGCGGCCCGGGAGTCCACCACGTCTGCTTGGGCAGCACCGACGTCCGCGCCGACCAAGGCGCACTCGAGGCCGGTGGCGCCGAGCTGCTGCGGCCCGTGCCGACCCGCGGTGCCGGCGGGGCGTGGGTGCAGTTCGTTCACCCGCGCAGCGCCGGCGGCGTGCTCGTCGAGCTGTCGCAGCCGAGCACGGAACCGAGCACGGATCCGAACACCCAAGCGGAGGAGGGGTGACCATCTGTCCGGGTGCGGTGGTCCTGGTCCACCTCTGCCAACCCACCGAGAAGCTCTGGGGGATCCTCGAGCGGCTCGACGGGATCGGCGTCGAGCTGCGCGCCCTCTCGATCGCCACCTTCGATGACTGGACCTACCAGGCGGCGAGCGGCGAGCCCCCGGCGATCGGTCTGTCGGCGGTGTTCGTGCCGATGGCGCGGGTCGAGCGGATCTTCCTCGACGAACAGGTCGGCGCGGTCGAGAGCTACTCCGAGCGTTTCGAGCGCCGGGTGGGAGTCTCGGTGCAATCGTTCCTCGGCTAGGAAACCAGTCCGAGGAGTCCTCGACCAGGCTTCGCGGCGGTTCCCCAGAGCCGCGCCGAAGGCGCTTGGCGACGGGAAGACGTGGCTAGACTCAGAAGCGGACATGCTCGACGAAGAAATCGGCGGCGGTCATCGTGCCGTTTGCGAGCAGGGGCGCATTCTCGGCCGTGAGCAGGAACTGACCGGCGCGCTCGCGGCCGGCAGTCTGCAGCAGCAGCTCGATCGCGGGCGCGCGACCCGTCGCGTTGAGCGCCAGGTAGGCCAGGCAAGCCTGCTCCAAAGAGCGGAACACGGCGCCCTCCGAGTCGGCGATGGCTTCGACCAGCACCCGGCCCTCGCGGGTACCTTGATGCAGGGCGAAGCGCGACATGCCCTGTTCGCGCAGTGCCTGTTGTACCCGGTCGGCGAGCGCCTGGGGCTCGAATGGGAGCCGGGTCATGGTCAGCAGGTCGTCGTAGCCCGCCGCGGTCTGCCTCACTCGTAGACTGGGACGCGGATTCGTCACCGGGCCTCCAGGGTCGCGAGCCGCGCGCGCGCGGATCAGATCCTGGAGCGTCTGATCCCGCGACGCCGCGACACCCGCGGCGCCTGGGGTGCCCGCGGCGGCCGATCGTCGCGGCTCGATCACCACGCCCCGATCGACGCCCGAGGTCTGGTTGTAGGTAGCCGTGCGCTCGGCGTCGATCTCGTCGAGCCGAAGGCGAGTTTCGGTTCCGCTCTCGAGGGTCACCAGCGCGAACTCGCCGTCGATCGAGTAGGGACCCTGGCTCGACACCTGGGTGCCGTCCTTGAGGAAGATCCTGTAGCCGAGAGCCGGACCGGCGGCGAGGGTCGCCAACAGCAGAAAGGCGCTCAACGTTCGCGGTCGCGAGCGGATCGCCGGTAGCGGCGCATGGTTCCGTGGCGTTCGGTTGCTGGGGATCGCGTTCTCGAGCATCGTCAGTCTCCAGACACTGCCACCAGACCCTGTCGATCGATAGCCAGCGCGTTGTTCGACGGATCGCGCGCCGGGTTGGAGCCCGGGCGCAGCGCTGTCATGATACTGCGGGCGGTCGAGCTCGGCTCCCCGAGGGCCCCCTCCCGGAGTCTCCCTTGCGCACCCGTCATCCCGAAGGTCTGTTGATGCTCGAAGACGGCAGCGTCTTCGTCGGGCGGCTGGTCTCTGCGGGCGAGAGAGTCGGCGAAGTGGTCTTCAACACTTCGATGACCGGCTATCAGGAGATC
>JAQBHE010000184.1:0-2874 GCA_032128015.1 Holophagae bacterium | reverse complement strand
CTCGGGCTCCGAGTCGGAGATCCGATCCTCGAGCAGCCGGTCCGCTGGTTTGCCGGCGAGCGCGCGCACGAAGTCGGCCGGCGAGTGGTCGAGCGCATCGCGGAGCAAGATCAACAACCGAGGGCCCTGGGTCTCGGCGTCGTGGTCTGCGAGCTCGCCGAGCATCACGTCCTCGAATTGATCCTGCTGCCATTCGCGCAGCGCCTGCTCGGCGTAGAAGTGGTCGAGCAGCAGGCGACGGCGATCCTCGGGATCGCGGGTCGTCGCGGCTTCTCGGGTGGTGTCCGCCCGCAGCTCGACCAGCTCGCCAGTTCGCTCGCGACGTCGCAGGTCGTCGATGCGGGCGGTGAGCTCGAGCGGATCGCGGGTGGCCGAGCCGGTCTCGGCGGTGGTGGTCTCGGCCGCGATCAGGCGCACCGCGGCCAGTTTCGTGAAGTCGCCGGCGACCGCGGCCAGAGCGTCGGCGAGGCCGGCGAGGCCACCCTGGGTCGCGAGCGGCAGGTCGGCGTAGATCACCACCTGCCAGGGAACAGCGGCGACGTCGAGGTCGTCGATGGCGTCGATCGGCAGCGGCTGCCCCTGTTCCAGGATCGCGAGGCTTGCCGCCGACAGCGCCGCTCGATCGACCGAGGGGCCCAGTCGCGCAAAGAGAGTGCGCACTGCGTCTAGAGGCACTGCCTCGACGGATGCTGCCTCGAGGGGAGCCGCCTCGAGGGAGCCCGCCTGGGCATGCGCGCCGCCAGCGCTCGCGAGCGCTGCGACGAAGACAACGGCGGCGTTCGCGCACCGCCGGCCGAGCGGCACGCGCGGCCTCGCGAGCAAGCCCACGGCTACCAGGTGACGCCCCGGCCCTCGATGGTGCGGGCGGTGACCCCTCGGCGGTCGATCTCCACCGCCACCGGCCGCCACAGCGGTCCACCGGGCTCGAGGATCGGGTAGTAGGTGATCAGGTAGTGAGACCGCAGCTCGGCGGAGATCTGGGCGAAGATCGCTTCGAGATCGTCGGTGGTGCTGACGTAGAACACCCGGCCGCCGCCGGCGCGCGAAATGCGGTCGAGCTTGGAGACGAAGGCTCGGCTCGACAGGCTGCGACCCTGGGTGCGCGCCGCCTCGTTGTTGACCAGGATCATGTAGATCGGCACTCGCGAACGGCGCGCCAGCTTCAGGCTGTTCTCGAAGAAGCTCTCGTCCTCGTCGTCGCCGTCGTAGAACACCACCAAGGCTTTGCGACCGGTGATCCCGTCGAGCTGTTCGAGTGCCATCGTCAAGGCTCCCCAAACCGCGGTCGAACCGTAGGGCTTGAGCGCGCGCACCCCGGTCTTCAGGCTCTCGAAGTCGCTGGTGGTCGAGCGCACCAGCCGCGGCTCGGAACCGAAGCCGACGAGGAAGGCGCGATCGCGGCTGCGTTCGAGGCTGTCGACGAACGATTCGGCGGCGCGCTTGACCGCTGGCATCCGCAGGAACAAGCTGCTCGAGCTATCAATCGCCAGGCCGAGCGACAACGGCAGGTTGCCGGCGACCGCGAACGACTCGATCTGCTGCAGACTCTTGTCCTCGAACACCTGGAAGTCGGCCTCGCTGAGGCCGAGCACCGGCTTGCCGTCGCGATCGTTGGCGACCACGTAGAGCTCGACCAGCTCGACGCCGATCTGCTCGCCGAAGCCGGCGCGGTTGAGGACCAGCACGTCTTCGGTGGCGCGGCCGTCGGTGAGCGTGGCCTGGACTCGCAAGAAGCCCTCGGGGTCGCCTACCGGGATGAGGATCCGCCGCCGGTACGGAGGCTCGATGGCGGTGGCGAGCAAGCGCTCCTTCCAGTAGAAATCGACGCGGTCGACCGCTCCGCTTTGCGGCACCTTGAGCCGCGCCTCGACATCGGTGGGGCCGACGTGGCGACCGCCCGGCTCGGGCTCGACGATCCGCACCCAGAAGCTCTCCGCGGGCTCGTTGATCACCAAGCGGTCGCGGTCGATCTCGTTGCCGGCGCGGTCGTAGGCGACCGCCACCAGCTGCATCGTGCGGCCGGCGGTGCCGAGGTCGATCTCGGCGTCGAACGGCGAACGGTTGCGGCGCGCGGCGCGGCGGCCGTTGACCAGGAAATCGACCCGGTCGACCTCGGGATGAACGACGGTGCGAAACCACACCTTGCCGCGCTGGAGTTGACCGTCTACCGGTAGCAAGCTTAGCGGGCGGTCAGCAGCGAGCCTGCCAGGTCGCGACCCGGTCGCGACGTCGCTGGGCGCGCCGAAGTCGACGTCGGCGATCCCCCACTGTCCGGTGTCGAGGTTCTCGACCACCACCACCGCGGAGTCGGTCGACGGCGGCAGCACCAAATCGCTGTCGTGACGCCATGGAGCGGACTCGGCGGGCTCGCCAGGCTCCCCAGGCTGGAGCAGCCAGAGCTCATGGCGGGGGATGATCTCGTCGTTCTGGGTGTGGACGCCGAGGGTGATCCGGAAGCGCGACGGCGGCGCCACCGCTTCGCCTTCGACATCGACGCGCTGCACCTCGGTCTCCAGGCGCGCTGCGGTCGCGCCGGCGATCTCGCCGGGCAGTCGGATCCGGGCCGCGATCTCGAGCTCGGAATCGTCGTCGAGCAACTCGGCGAGGGCGCGCCGGACTCGCACCTCCGAGATTGCTTCCGGGGTCGCGCCCGGCGCTGAATCGGGTGCTCGGATTTCCAAGCTGCGGTCGGCGACCGCTAGCCTGAGGGCACTGGCGGCGGTCGACGGTGGAGCCGCGAAGCGCACCAGGTAGCGTGCCGCGAGGCGATCGAACAGGCCTTCCAGCTCCTTCTCGGTGCTCGCGGCGCGGCCGCCGGTGGCGGCAGCCAGCGCCTGCCAGCGCTCGGGGACGGGGCGGAACGGGTTGTCGTCG
>JAQBHE010000183.1:0-7984 GCA_032128015.1 Holophagae bacterium | reverse complement strand
AGGAAAGCCGGGCCTGCGCTCACTGCTGTTGCAGTCGCGACCAACTATCCATGCTAGCAAGCGGAGCGAAACCGCCGCAACCAAAGCCGAACCTGCCGTTGCCGACGCCAACCGCAACCCGCAAACAGCCCATCGTCTCGGGAGAGCTCAGCGAGATTCGGCCGGTGAGCGCACCCTGCGCGCCGAGAGATCATGAGATACCTCGCTGATGTTTGTCCGGGTTCATCCGGTCGACGCGTCCCAAATCGTCCAGGTGTGCGAGAGAGTGGATCCTGCACCTGCGCGACTCGGATGAGTCGAGGTCCTATGCTCAGCCCATGATCAACTGCCTGAGGGCTCGGGAGCGCTCTTGGAACGAATAGGCATGACGCTGGTCGAGTGGTCGCTTTCGCGGCCTGTGCGCACGCTCGTTCTGCTCTTGCTGCTGACTCTCGCAGGCACGGCAGGTCTGTCGCGGCTGGAGCTGCGCACCGATGGCAGCGCGCTGGTGCCCCGCAACGATCCTGCAGTGGCTGCGGACGCCGAGATCCGGGCCCATTTCGGGCTGCGCGACCCGATCGTGGTGCTGGTCGAGACCGCTCATCCGGACGGGATCTACAACTTCGCGACTCTCGAGCGGGTGGCGCATCTGACCGAAGCGCTGGCCGCGATCGAAGGAGTCGAGGTCACCAGTCTCGCCACCGAGCACCGGCAGCGAGTCTTTCCGGGCACGCTCGACTTCCGTACCTTCCTCGAGCCCTTGCCCGACACAGCCGAGCGAATGGCAGATCTTCGCGCCGACGTCGAGCTGGCGGGCATTCTCGGGGGCACGCTGGTGTCGAAAGCCCCGCCAGCGGCGCCGTGGGCGACCACTCTTCTGGTCGGAGTGCCCGCGGGTGATGGAACGCTCGACCGCCAAGCTCTGTACCGACGGGTCCGCGCGGCGGCGGATCGCTTCGAAGTGCCGGACGACCGCATTCTGGTGGTGGGGGCGCCGGTAGCCGAGGCGATGTTGGGCACCCACATTCTCGAAGACCTGGCGCTTCTCCTGCCGCTGTCTATGGCGGTCATCGCGGCGGTCATCGCGCTGGGCTGCCGGCGGCTGTGGGGTGTGCTGCTGGGACTCTCCGAGGTGGGCGCCGCTCTCGCCTTCACCTTTGGCGTCATGGGCTGGTCGGGCACGCCGGTCTATCTGACCACTGCGGTGCTGCCGGTGGTCCTGACCACGCTCGGCCTGGCCGACGAGATCCACATCTTCTGGCACTACCAGCGCGCGCTCGCCGCCGCGCCGGTGTCGTGTTCCCACGTCGAGGTGGTGCGCTCAACGCTCCGCGACATGGTGCGGCCCGTGACTCTGACCACCTTGACCACCGCTCTCGCTTTCCTCGCGTTCGTCTGGTCGTCGATTCCGCCGGTGCGGAGCTTCGGCTTGTTCGCGGCGCTCGGTATCCTCTTCTGCTGGCTGTGGTCGCTGACCGTCGTTCCGGCCGCGCTCGCTCTGCTGGGCGGGCAGCGGATGCGGAGAGAAGGCGAACTTACGATCGGGCGTGGCGGGCGTTCACGCGCCATTTTCGAGCGGGTGATCGCGAGGCCGGTGGCGGTGTGGCTGGCGATCCTGCTGGTCAGCGCGGTGAGCGCGGTCGGGGCGAGCAGGCTCTTCGTACAGGACAGCTGGGTCGACGGCTTCGCCCGAGGTAGCCCGCTTCGCCGGGCCACCGAACGTGCCCACCAGGCGCTGCTCGGAACCCACGTGCTGATCGCGCATCTCGACTTCCGTTCTGCCAGCGGCCCTACGCAACCACTGCTGAATCGAGCGCTGCTCGACGAGATTCGCGACTTCGAGGCTCACGCCCGCTCTCAGCCCGGCGTCGGAGGCGTTCTCGGCGCTCACAGTCATCTCCAGGCGGTGACGCGGATGTGGCTCGCTCGAGAAGAGATTCCGAGAACGCGCGATCGCCTCGACCTGTTGCTGCGGCGTTTCGACCAGGGTCGTGGCGAGCACCGCCGACGCGAGGTGATCGACGACGCCCGCGAGCGCACCGTGATCACGGTGTTCCTCGAGAACGCCAACTATCTCGAAACCGCGCACCTGATGAGCGCGCTTCGAGCCTGGTCCGACGAGCACCTGAAGAAATGGGGAGCGAAGCTGAGCTTCGCCGGCGACGTTGCGGTGAGCCAGGCGATGATTCCCGCCATCGTCTCCACTCAGCTCGGCTCGCTGTTGATCGCGCTGGCCGGCGTTGTGCTGGTGCTGGGCGTGCTCCTGCGCTCCCTGCGGTTCGCCCTCCTCGCAGTGTTGCCCAGCGCCGTGACGGTGCTATGGGTGCTCGGGGCAATGGGCTGGGCCGGCATTCCGCTCGGCGTTGCGACCTCGATGTTCTGCGCGATCACCCTGGGAGTGGGAGTCGACTACGCGATCCATCTCCTGGAGAGCCACCGGCGCGCTCGCCATCGCGGCGCATCGCGGCCGGTACTGGTGTCGCTCGAGGAAGCGGGTGGGGCGATCGTTTTCGACACCCTGGCGATCGCCCTTGGCTTTGGTCTGTTGGTCTTCTCCCAGGTGCCGGCCAACGGGCGTCTGGGGCTGCTGGTGGCGCTGTCGCTGAGCGCGTCGTGTGTGCTCACCCTCGCCGGTCTGGGGGCGACCCTGGCGAGGATCCCTCTCGGACGGCGGACGCCCTCGGAGCCGTAAGTGTCAGGGTGAAAAACCCGTGGCGTCGTCTCGAACTAGGGGCAGGTGGCGAAGGCCGAGGTATCGGTGATCGCCGACGCCGCGTTGCCCAGCGGGTTGCTGTAGGTCTTGGTGTTGCCGGTCTGAGTGTCGGTGACCTTCAGGTTGTACTCGACGTTGGTGACCGCGGCCGAGAACACCCAGAAGTGGTTGTTGAGGCCGCAGCCGTTGAGCACCTTGACCAGCTGCTCGAGGTTGTCCTGGTCGAAGAACCAGAACAGGGCGGAGTCGGCCGAGCCGATCGGTGACACCTTCCCCGACCCGGTGTTGCTCTGGAAGTCGGCCCAGGTGACTTCGACCCGGAAGCGGTTGCCGTTCAAGCAGGATACGGTGGAGCTGGGCGTACACGTGCTCTGGGTCGCGCTCCCGCCGGAAACGGCAGACGGCGGGTCTGACGACGCGGCTGCCGGCTCGGGAGAGTACACAGCTGCCTGAGTCCCTCCGGTCCTGGCGGTGTTGGTCGCGGGACAGGTGCCGGCGAAGGCGTCGGTGTCGGTGATCGCCGGCGCGGCGTTGCCTAGCGGGTTGAAGTACGACTTGACCGCGCCGCTGTAGGTGTCGGTGACCTTCAGGTTGTACTCGACGTTGGTGACCGCCGCGGCGAACACCCAGAAGCGGTCGTTGATCCCGCAGCCGTCGAGCACCTTGATCAGCATCTCCCAATTGTCGGCACTGAAGAACCACAGCAGCCCCGAGTCGTCGGTGCCGAGCGGCACCACGTTGCTCGAGCCGGTGTTGCCCTGGAAGTCTTTCCAGTCGACCTCGACCCGGAACTGACCGCCGTTGAGATTCGTCACCTGGGTTGTCTTGTCGCAGGCGTCTCCCGTGCCGTCGCGGTCGGAGTCCCGCTGATCCGAGTTGGCGGTGTTCGGGCAGTTGTCGCAGGCGGCGGGAATGCAATCGCCGTCCGGGTCTCCGGTGGTGGTGAATCGAGCCGGGAAGACGCCGTGCTGAGCGCGACGCTGTTCCTCCTCGGTGAGGGCGCACACACTGCTGCCCGAGTCGTCGTGGCCGGAGCCGGCGAAGAAGTTGTTGCTGACCGGCGGCACGGTGGTGGGAAAGAAATTGAGGGGCACCGGGTTCTGGGGGCGCACCAGGTCGGGATCATTGTTGTCGACGCTCCAGGGGCTGCCTTTCGAGCTCAGCCGGAGATCGTAGCTGGGATCCTTCAACACGAGCTGGGCGCCACCGGTGGGAACGCCGGCGGGAGTCACCGGGGTGAAGAAGAAGGTGGGGGACACCCACAGGTCGGAGCTGAACACCCCGCCGTTGTCACGCGTTTTGCGAATGGTCATCGAGCCGCCCGACGCGTTCGCCGGCTGGCCGGTGAAATCCTCGCCGTTGTGGGCCTGCACGCCGACGACAAAATGGGAAACTGGGGGCGAGGCCCCGCAAGAGACTACGATCGGCTCGACACTCTGCAGGCTGAGCGCCACCAGCTCGATCGGCACGGTGTCCGTTCTGTTCGGATTGTCGAGGTTGACCGCGTCCAGACGCTGCACCACCGTGTCGGTGAGATCGCCCAACTCTCGGTTGCCCATGGGCACTCCCTTGAAGTCGACCACTCCGGCGAAGGGCTGGCACCCAGGTCCGAAGAAGCCGGCAGGGATCGGATCGAGCGAGAAGTCCTTGGAAGTGAGGCACTGCACCGTCATCCATGGATCCGATCCCGGGGCGATGGTCTGGCCGAGCGCCGCCGCCGCGAGAAGTGAAACTGCCGTAGTCAGTCCGCACGTCCGGTATCTGGTCATCGCGCTCCCCTTCGGGGTGTACCACCGACGCATCTCGGCGGCACCGTCCCGCGGTCGATAACATTTCTTTCTGCCGTGGCTGCGGTCACGCTACCACAGCCCGCTCAGCGACCCTCGCCCGCCGGCCGGTGGAGCGCGAGCGCGAGCGCCACCACCGCCGCAGTCTCAGCGCGCAGGGTGCGCTCGCCCAAAGCACGGCTCGTGGCCCCAGCGGCCTCCAGCTCCGCGATCTCGGCGGCGGTCAAGCCGCCCTCCGGCCCCACCACCAACCAGCGGACCGGCGGCGCCGGCGGGTCCTCCGACAACCGCGCCGTTGCCCGAGGATCGAGGATCACCGCGGTGGACGCGGCGAGCCGGGCCACCAGGTCGCTCCACGAAACCGCCGCAATCGCCGGCACCACCGAGCGGCCACATTGCTCGACCGCGCTCTGCGCCACTCGCGCAAGCCGCGCGAGCCGTTCGCCCTCGAACCGCCGGGGCGCCCGCTCGCAGCGGTACCAGGCGATCTCGGCGGCGCCGATCTCGGTCGCCTTCTCGACCAACCACGCCGCCCGCTCGGGGCGCAAGGTCGCCACCGCGAGACTGAGGCGGGCCGCCGGCTCGGCGCTCGGCGCAAGCAGCCCCGGCGCCAGCCAGGCGGTGTGCCGATCGACTTTGGCGACCACCGCGAAGCGCGCCCGTCCGCGCCCATCGGTGATCCGCACCTCGTCTCCGCGTTCGAGCCGCCGCGCCCGGAACAGGTGGCGGTAGCGATCGCCGGTGACTCGGATCGAGTCCTCGTCGATCTCGGCCGGGGAGACCAGCAGGTGAACAGTCACGGCCGCCCCGGCGCCTCGAAAACCCAGGCCACCCACTCTTCGGCCTCGCGCTGCCGACTCGGCAAGAGACCGCGCAGGCGCCAACGACCGGCAATCTCATCGGCGCGGCTCGCGAGCACTCCCGACAACACCAGTTGACCGCCGGGGACGAGCCGTCGAGCGACCTCCGCCTCCTCGAGGGCATCGAGGTTCTCCGGCAGGACATTGGCGAGAACCAGGTCGAACTGACGGTCCGGCGCCAGCGCCGAGACCGGCGCCGCGACCAGCCGCGGCCACAGGTGGTTGCGAGCGCTGTTGAGACGCGCCTGGAACACCGCCGCTGGATCGACGTCGAGAGCGGTCGCGCCGCGGGCGCCTAGGGCGAGCGCCACGAACGCGAGGATGCCGGTGCCGCAGCCGAGATCGAGAGCGGTGCGGCCGGCGACCGCTCCGACGGCCGCCAGGTCCTCGAGCAGCTCGACCGCGAGGCGGGTGGTGGCGTGAGAACCGGTGCCAAAGGCGCGACGGGCGGGCAGCGAGAGTCGGCGCCGCGAAGCCGCCGCTACCGGCGGCAGCGGATCCGCGGTGGCGGGCTCCGAAGGGTCGATCTCGAAATTGCGACCAAGCTCGAACGGTCGAGCGGCCTGCCGATAAGCAGCCATCCAGTCGCGGTCTTCCACGGTCTCGGACCCGACCAGCTCCACCCCGAGACGAGCCGCTAGCCGGGCGGCGTCGAACCATGGCGCGGCAGCGTCGAGGTAGACCTCCAGCGCCACCCTGCCATCGCCATACTCACGGGTCTCGATACCCAAGCACCGGTCCATGAGCTCGGCCACCAAGAGTTCGTCGTGCGGCGACGCAGCGGCAAACACCAGCTTTTGGTATTGCCGCTCTCGAGCGGGGGTCGTCCGCTCTCGAGCGGCAGTCACCGCCAAAAGTCGCCGATCACGCGAACAGATCCTTGACCCGGTCCAGGAACCCGCCCTCGCGCACCGACTGACCCCGCAGCTCTGCCCATCGGCGCACCAATCCCAGCTCCTCTTCGCTGAGCTGACGAGGATCGGGGATTACGATTGCGACCTCGACGATGTGGTCACCGCGGCCGCTTCGGCCAAGCCGCGGGAAACCCTGACCCCGAAGCCGGAACTGCGATCCGTGGGCAGTTCCCGGTGGCACCTCCAACGATTCCGTGCCGTGGAGGGTGGTGACCTCGATCGGCGCGCCGAGGACCGCCTGGGGAACGGCGATGATCTCGCGCGACAGGACATCGGCGCCGTGACGCGCGAACCGTTCGTGCTCGCCCATATGGATCACCACGTAGAGGTCGCCGGGCGGTCCTCCCCGCACCCCGTGCTCGCCTTCGCCGCTCAAGCGCAGGCGGGCTCCGGTGTCGACCCCGGGCGGCACCTTGACGCGGATCGAGCGTTCGGTCTCGACCCTGCCCTCGCCGTGGCATTCGAGGCAGGGGTCGGAGATGGTCTGGCCGCTGCCCGCGCATCGCGGACAGGTGCGAGCGACGGTGAAGAATCCCTGGCTGAAGCGGATCTGGCCGCGTCCCGCGCAAGCGGCGCAGGCGCTCGGGGGTTTGCCCCCCTGAGAACCGCTGCCGCGACACGAGCCGCAGCTCTCCAGGCGCGGGATGCGCAGCGTCGGATCGACCCCGAAAGCGGCCTCCTCGAAGGTGATCCGCAGGTCGTAACGCAAGTCGGCGCCGATCGCCGGACCGCTACGGCCGCCGCGACCGCCGAACCCGAAGAGGTCGCCCAAGATGTCCGAGAAATCGCCGAACACCGACGGATCGAAGCCGCCGCCGGCACCGCCGCCAGCGCTGAACGCTCCGTGGCCGAAACGATCGTAGCGCGCTCGCTTGTCGGGATCAGAGAGCACGGCGTAGGCCTCCGCCGCTTCCTTGAAGCTCTCCTCGGCCTCGGCGTCTCCGGGGTTGCGGTCGGGATGGAACTGGATCGCGAGCTTGCGGTACGCCACCTTGACCTGTGGCAGTTCGGCCGAGCGCTCGATGCCGAGCACTTCGTAGTAGTCGCGCTTGGCGGCCATCTTGGACATCTCCGGAACCGCCGTCAGTTCGAGCTGCGGTTGAGCATGAGGTCGGAGAGGAGTCGCGAGACCGAGTTGAGGTCGAACATGGCCGCCTCCATCTCCGCTCGGTCCTCGCCGCTGAGCGCGCCGCGTGCGTGTGCCATCAGGTCCTTGACCCTCTGCCGCTCCTTCTCGGACAGCGCCTCGGCGAATTGCTCGAGCACCTTCTCGTTGGTGAACAGCAAACCCTCGAGCCGGTTCCTGACCCGTCGCACTTCGCGACGGTCGCGGTCGGCCTTGGCGTACTCCCCGGCTTCCTTGACCAGCCGCTCCACCTCGGTCTGGCTGAGGCCACTCGCCGGATTGATCTGCATGGTCTGCTGCTGGTTGGTCGCGGTGTCGCGGGCCGCCACCGTGTGGATGCTGTTCGAGTCGATCGCGAACGTGACCTCGATCTGGGGAACCCCTTTGGGCGCCGGCGGGATCCCCACCAGCTCGATCTTGCCCAACGAGCGATTGTCGCCGGCGAGCTCGCGTTCTCCCTGGAGGATGTGGATGGCGACGGTGTCCTGGTTATCGACGACGGTGGTGAAGATCTGGGAGGTCTTGGTCGGGATCGTCGAGTTGCGCTCGATGAGCTTGGTGGTCAGCCCACCCTGGGTCTCGATCCCGAGCGACAGCGGCGTGAC
>JAQBHE010000182.1:0-5750 GCA_032128015.1 Holophagae bacterium | reverse complement strand
CGTTTCGGCGACGCGCTGCACCAAACGTCGGAAGACTCAGCCGCGCCGACGCATCTGGGCTTGCAACGCATCACGCGTTTCGACGATCAGGCGGGCAGCGAGAGGATCGGCGCCGATCCGCCGCCAGTACTCGGCAGTCTTCGGATGCTTTGGCATGAGCGCAGCTCCGCGGAAGATGGGCAGCCAGTCTTCGACCAGGACGAGAATGGGAATCAGGGCGCCGTCTGCTTGGGTGATCGAATCGCCGACCGCGTAGCCCTGGTCACCGATGTAGGCGTCGACGTAGCCGAGAGCCTGGTCGACGGCTCCGAGCGCGGCACGAATGACTTCCTGGTCCCACTCTCCCGGAGGCCGCGAGACGACGTTGAACAGGGGCACCATCGCCATCACAACGTAGGTGTCGCTGATCCGCGAAAGCAGCCTCATGCGCGCCCGAAGTCTCGGGTCGGCGGGCCTCAGACTCGGCTCCGGGTAGGCATCCTCGAGGTACTCGCAGATCACCTCGGACTCCGGCAGCGTCCACCCGTCCTCGAGCTCGAGCGTCGGCACCCGGCCCATCGGGTTGGTCTCGAGGTAGCTTCCCTTCTCCGCTCCGTCGCCGTGGAAACCCGGCGGGCGCAACGTCTCCACGTCTAGGCCCTTGGCGTAGATCAGCAGCCTCACCCGCGTCGGGAACGGCGACAGGTTGGTCTGGTACAACTTCATGATGGTCTCTCAGGCGGGCGGCATGGGATCGTCCTTCGCGGCCAGGTCCATCTTCAGGGTGTGGGCGGCCAGGACGTACAGGATGACTGCGACCACGGCACAGAGGTTGACGGTCAGAAGCGAGTAACGAACCGCGTCGACTCCGAATCGAGTGGACAGAAGGTCGTTGAGAATCCCCACCACCTGCGGGCCGGCGCCCAGCCCGATCAGGTTGAGGATGAAGAACAGGATCGCCGAAGCGAGCGCCCGCATCCGGACCTTGACCAGCGAGTACGTGACCGCGATCACCGGTCCGAGAAACGCCGAGCCGAAGAAGTTGTAGGGAAAGTAGAAGCAGAGCGAGACCACCTTGTTGTCGAGAAACAAGAACGGGATCGCCATCGGAATCGCCAGCAGGGTGCTGCAGGCCGGCACCCACAGGTACCAGCGCGCGTCGCGCTTCGCCAGGCGGTCCGCCACGACACCACCGAGGACGCTGCCGGCCGCTCCCGTGATGCCGTTGGCGAGGCCGATCCAGGTGCCGATCTCGCCGCCGCTCATGCCGCGCACTCGGCCCAGAAAGGCAGGGACCCACGCCCCGAAGCCATAGCCAGCAAAGGCAGTGAACCCGCATCCAATGGCGGCGAGGACGAATGTCCTGCGCGCGAGCAGGAACCGGGCCACCTCGCGCAGGTCTTCGCGCCGGTCGTCCACCGGGCCCCGTTCCGAACGCCCGCGTTCGGGCTCGCGTACCGTCACGCGCACGATCACCGCCAGAACCAGCCCGGGGAGGCCGACGACGAAGAAGGCAACACGCCACGAAAAGAACTCGCCCAACCAGCCCCCTGCCAGGTACCCGAACATCACTCCGACATAGATCCCGGAGCTGTAGATCGAGAGCGCGGTGGCGCGGCGCTCGGGCGGGAAGTAGTCGGAGATGAGCGAGTGGGCCGGAGGACTGCCCGCCGCTTCCCCGACGCCGACGCCGACCCGTGCCAGCGCCAGCTGGAGGAAACTGCGAGCGAGCCCCGAGCAGGCAGTCATCAAGCTCCAGGCGAACAGTCCCATCGCGATGATGCTGCGGCGCGTGCCGGTGTCCGCCCAGCGGGCGATCGGAATGCCGGCGGCGGTGTAGAAGAGGGCGAACGCGAGGCCGGTCAGAAACCCCATCGCGGTGTCCGAAACGCCGAGATCGGCCTTGATCGGATCGAGCAGGATGCTGAGGATCTGGCGATCGATGAAGTTGAAGACATAGACGACGAAGAGCAGGCCGAGGACGTAGTTGGCGTACCGGGTCGTCACCGGAGACGTCGAGGAGGCGGCGAGCGGCATGTCTGGGGTGGTCACGATGGCGGCGCGGCGGGCCACCTATCGAAGTCATCGAGGATCTGGCAGTCCATGGGCTCGTCTTTCGAGGGGAATGGTCTGAGATCCTACTCTGATGGACAGCCGCTCATCTCGCGCGCGATCCGAGCCGCTATGCGCGTGGGAGGGCGCCCTCGAGCACGCCGATCACCACGTGGAGCTCGTTCCTGTCGTCGAGCGCCAGCATCTTGGGGCTCGCCCAGCGTTGCCGAACACTGTTGCTGCCAGACACTGGGTGCCGGCAGGCGACGTTGGTATTCTCGATCCGGAAGGAGTCCCCGATGACCCGCGCCCAAGCTACAGCCGAAGTCTTCTGGCTCGCCTTTCGAGGCCTTGCAGAGGAAGAGCAGGACGCGGTTCTCGAGAGGCTGGTAGACGATGAGAGCCTGCGCCGCGATCTGCTCGACCTAGCGATGCTTCGCGAGCGCCGAGAAGAGCCGGAGCGGCCGCTCGAAGAGTACGTGGGGGAGCTCGGCTCGAAGGCCTGACCTATCGCGTCCTCCTCAAGCGGTCGCCGAGAAGGAGCTCTCCCGGCTGCGCGAGCCGGTGCACGGTCGGATCGTCAGCCGCCTTCTCGCGCTGAAGACGGAGCCTCGGCCGCCCGATCTCAAAAAGCTACGAGGCGGCACGAATGGGTACCGTCTCCGCGTAGGCGAGTACCGGATTCTGCTGGAGATCGATGACTCTGCGAGATCCGTAACCGTCCTGGCAGTCGGTCACCGGCGGGACGTCTACCGGCGCTCTTGATGGTGACCGAGCAAAAGTGACAGGCACCGAAACAAGTGTCGCCTGGGACGACAAATATTACGGTGCCTGTCACTTTTTCGACCACTTCTCCGGCAGCGCACGCGGATGGCGACGCTTCTCCATCCAGAAGTAGACCAGCGGCACCACCAGCAGGGTCAACGCGGTCGACGCCAGCGCTCCGCCCATCAGCGCGATCGCCAGACCCTGGAAGATCGGATCGAACAGGATCACGAACGCGCCCACGACCACGGTGCCCGCGGTCAGCAGGATCGGGCGGAAACGCACCGCCCCGGCCTCGACCACCGCCTCGCCCAAGGTCTTGCCCTCGGCGAGCGCGACTTGGACGAAGTCGATTAGCAGCACCGAATTGCGCACCATGATCCCGGCCAGCGCGATGAAGCCGATCATCGAGGTGGCGGTGAAGAAGGCGCCGAACAGCCAATGACCCGGCAGCACGCCGACCAGGCTCAGCGGGATCGCGATCATCATCACCAGCGGCACCTTGAACGAGCCGAACCAGCCGATGATCAGGAAATAGATCAGCACCAGCACCACGGCGAACGCGGCGCCGAGGTCGCGGAACACTTCGTAGGTGATCTGCCACTCTCCGTCCCACTTGACCGCGGGACCCTCGGTGGAGCCCGGCTGGGCGCGGTAGAACTGGGTGACCGTTCCTTCGGGAAGCTCGAAGGCGTCGATCCGCTTCGCCATCTCGAGGATGGCGTAGACCGGACTCTCCGAGACCCCCGCGACCTCGCCGGTCACGTAGACCAGCGGCAGCAAGTTCTTGCGATAGCGACTCGGGGCAAGGGCGCTGTCCTCGACCGTGACCAACTCCGAGAGCGGCACTACGCCGCCGCGGCTCGAAGCGAGACGCACTTCGCTGAGCCGCGCAATCGACGAGCGCTCGGCGCGCCCGAAATCGAGCCGGATCTCCACCGGCTCCGCCTCACGCTCGAGGTGGAGCAGCCCGGCGGACTCGCCGTCGAGCACCAAGCGTAGGGTGCGCGCGACCTGCGCCGGCGAGATCCCGGCAATCGCCGCCTTCTCGCGGTCGACCCGGAACACCCGCTTGTCCTGCGGCGCCTCCACCAGCCAGTCGACGTCGACGACCCCGGGCGCGGTCTCGAACACCTCGCGTACCTGGCCGGCTACGCGCTGACGGACCTCCTCGCTAGGACCATAGACCTCGGCGACCAGGGTCGAAAGAACCGGCGGCCCCGGCGGCACCTCGACGACCTTGACCGCGGCGCCGAACCGCGCGGCGATCTCCTGGATTCGCGGCCGCAGCCGCTTGGCGATGTCGTGGCTCTGCTCCTCGCGCTCGTCCTTGTGGCGCAGGTTGACCTGGAGGTCGGCGACGTTGGCGCCATGGCGCAAGTCGTAGTGGCGCACCAGGCCGTTGAAGCTGATCGGCGCCGCGGTGCCGGCGTAGATCTGCTGGTGGGTCACCTCGGGCAAAGTAACCAGGTAGTCGCTGATCTCGCGAGCGACCCGTGTGGTCTGCGCGAGGGTGGTGCCCTCGGGCATGTCGATCACCACCTGGAGCTCGCTCTTGTTGTCGAACGGCAGCATCTTGAGGCTCACCCAACGCAGCGGCACCAGCAGAAGCGACATCAACAGCAGCACCACGACCACCGCGAGGAACGCCACAGCCCGCCGCGGCCGCACGAGCAGCGGCACCAGCAACCTGGAATAGACTCGGTAGACGCGGCTGCGGTGAAGCGCTGCGTCCAAAGACTCGTCGTTGCCTTCCGCCTCGCCACGTAGCAGGCGCAGCGCGAACCACGGCGCGGCGATCAGCGCCACCAGCAGCGAGAACGCCATCGCCAGCGAAGCGCCGGTCGGCATCGGCAGCATGTACGGACCCATCAGGCCGCGGACGAACGCCATCGGCAGCACCGACGCGATCACGGTCAAGGTAGCGAGGATGGTCGGGTTGCCGACCTCGTTGACCGCAGCCACCGCGTCCTCGCTCGACACCTTCGACTTGTTGCCGAGTCGGCGGACGATGTTCTCGACGACGATGATCGAATCGTCGACGACGATGCCGGTGACGAAGATCAAGGCGAACAGGGTCACCCGGTTGAGGGTGTAGCCGAGCAAGTAGTACACGAACAGGGTCAGCGCGAACGACACCGGCACCGAGACCAGAATCACCAGCGCTGCCCGCCAGCCGAGAAACAGCGCGATCACCACCGACACCGAGAGAATCGCGCCCACCAGGTGGAGCAACAGCTCCTCGGCCTTCTGGTTGGCGGTCTCGCCGTAGTCGCGGGTGATCACCAGGTCGACCTCCGCAGGCACCAGGACCGAACGCAGAGCCTCGACCCGCGCCAGCACCGCCTGCGACACCCGGTGGGCGTCCGCGCCCGGGCGCTTGGCGATCGACAGGGTCACCGCCGGCACCACCGGACCACCGCCGACGGCCGCGTCCGCGGCGCTGCGGAAGAAGACCGCGCTCTCGACCTCGGCGGCGCCATCCTCGATCAGCGCGACATCGCGCAGATAGATCGGGCGCACCGCCGGTCCCGCGCCTCGGTTCGCGCTCAGACCGACCACCACTTCGGCAACCTCTGCCGCCGAACGAAGGTAGGCGCCGGTCTCCACCAGCACCTCGCGGTTGCTGTCTTCGAAGCTGCCGGCGGGTGCTGCGGCGTTCTGCGACTGCAACGCGGCCGCCACCGCCGATGGATCGAGCCCCGAGGCCGCCAGCCGCTCGGGGTCGAGCCGCACTCGTACCTGCCGGGGCTGGCCGCCGATGATCTTGACCTCGGCAACGTTGTCGAGACCCTGGATCTCGGAGCGAAGCTCGGCGGCGATCCGGCGCAGCTCGGAGGCGGCGTAGCGGCCGCTCGACAAAGTGAGCCCGAGCACCGGCACGTCATCGATCGTGCGCGCCTTGACCAGTGGCAAGGTAGCGCCCGGAGGCATCTGATCCATGCCCCCGGCGA
>JAQBHE010000181.1:0-2546 GCA_032128015.1 Holophagae bacterium | reverse complement strand
TCCCTGACCCCAGCGCCGCGGCCTGCCCGGCGACGCATATCGTCGATGACGAGCGACGGAGGACTTCACCGGGCGCCCGTCCATGCGCCCGACCACCACATGCGGTGCGTGCACCGCCATGAGCACCAGCTCGGTGGGGATCCAGGGCACCGCGCGCCTGCCGACCGCGCCGGCGGTCGTGCAGGCCGCGAGCAGGACACACCAAGACCCGGCACACAGGCTCCGCAGCGTCCAGCGTCCCTCAACACTGCGGTGACACATCGTGCGCCCCCCCTAGGAGCCTGGGCCACGAGAAGCGAGCTACCCGCTATTCCCGGTTTGGTGTAGGCGAAGGCCTACTTGGCGCCGTCGGCTCTGTGGTCGATTCGCGATCGTCGCGAGTCCCAGCAACGATTGATGGAGCCCTCAGGCGGTCCGCAGGGTCCTTCGTCGGTGTTTTCGCTCACAACTGCACCGCCATCGTCGCCATCCGACGGAGATTCAGCGACAGACAGACGAGGCTCCACTCGCCTGCGACCTTGCTGAGTCCTCGAAGACTGAAGGCTCGAAAGCCCATCACGCTTTTCACCCATCCGAAGACGGGTTCGACGATGTGCTTTCGGCAGCGGTAGTGAGCGCGACCCCGCTTGGTTTTCAGCTTCGCGCGCATCGCCGCGGTCAGCGGCTGCTCTTTCTTCGGCCGTGCCGCATCCTTGCCCTCTCGGCCCACGGCGATGAAGCCGTTGACATTCATCGCCGCCAGTTCGGCGAAGTCGCTCTCGTTCTTGTAGCCCGCATCAGCGAGCACGCGGGCCGGGACCTTGTTCGTGTTCTCCACGGCGGCGTTGAGCACTGGCAGCAACTGGCCGTTGTCGTTCGCGCATTGCGTGACGGTGGCCGCGATCACGATCTGGTTGGCGTCGTCCACGGCAACTTGCGTGTTGTAGCACTGGTCGAAGGCCTTGCTCGGCGTCCGCATGATGCGGCTCTCGGGGTCGGTGAAGTTCGACTGGTCCTTTGGCTCGGGCTTCGCCTCTTCCTTCGGTGCCTCCTTCGCCTGTTGACCGCCGGCCGCTGCGGCGGCCTGCTTGGCCTGCGCCTCCTTGGCCTTACGTTCCTCGAGCGTCTTCTTCGCCCTGGCGATGACTTCGAGACGGTCCTTGCGTCGCTGGATCTCGGCCGGCAACTCGTCACCACGGAAGTCTGGGCCGAACGACTCGTCTTCGATCTCGTCTTGCGCCTGGGCAGCGGCCTTCAGCTTTCTCACTTCGTCGCGCAGCCGCTTCTCCTCGGACAGCATGCGCTCGTAGCTCATCGCCTTGTGCTTGCTTGCGTTGGCCTTCACCTTGCTCCCGTCGATCGCGATCGTGCCCATCTTCACTAGCTTGGCTTCGCGGGCGATCTGGACCACCTGCACAAACAGGCTCTCGAACTCAGCGTGGTTCTCTTCGCGAAAGCGGCGGATCGTGCGGTGGCTCGGCCGGTGCCCGGCTGCCAATACGCGGAAGGCAATGCTGTCGTCGATCTGCGCCGCGATCCTGCGCGAAGAGAACGTGCCGGTGCAGTAGGCGTAGATCAGGATCTGCAACATCACGCGCGGCGGATACGGCAGCTCGCCCTTGCCAGACACCCGGTGCTTCTCGACCAACGCGTCGATGTCCATCGCGGCGACTGCGTCCTGGACAAACCAGGCTAGGTGGCCCTCCGGCAACCAGTCACGCGGCGACGGCGGCAGCAACAAACTCTGGTCAGGATTCTCGGACTTGCGGAACTGAGCCATGCAACTCCTCTACGCACCGAAGCAGCGCAGAGGATTTTCGGACTCGTGATTCTTCAGGCCTGGCCGGGCATCCCGTGGCCCAGGCTCATAGCTCTCGCTGCTGCTGCCGTTGTTGACCAGCAATTCCTGCACGATGTGCGGGACGGGGCTGGTCTCGACCCGAGTGCCGCCGAACTCGGTCGCGGTCCGGTCACGCGCCTCCCAGTAGAAGCCGGCAACGTCCACGAGCAGGGTCGGCTCGGGCAGCCAGCGGGCACCGATCTCGTAGGCCCACAGCTTCTCGGACCGCACGTTGCGCTGGCCCCTGTACTCGAACAACAGCGGCAGGCCGCCGGGTCCGGGTTGGGCCGCCAACTGGTAGATCACGTCCTCGTCGATGCGCGACGGCACGCGCCGAGCGTGCGAAGCCAAGGCCCAGACGGTCACATGGTCGGACGGTGTCCAGGTCAGGCGCAGATCCGGCTGTGGTTCGAGGCCAGTCTGCGAGAAGTACTCGAGCTTGCCGCCGATCGACAGGCGCAGCCGGTCGTCGATCAGTTCGATGTCGTCGACGAGGGACATGCCGACCATGTCGAACGACCGATCCGGCCACGACAGTTGTGCCGTGCCGTCGGCGCGGTCGTCGATGTGGCGGTAGTCGAGCGCCGCGACGAGGTGGTGTGCGCCCCATTGCGCGAAGGCGTGCTCGAACTCGAAGTCGGCGCGGTGACGTCGTGCCTGGATGTAGTTCAACTCCTTGCGACTGACGTAGTCCCAGCCGACCCGCGCGGCGGTCATTGCGCCGTCG
>JAQBHE010000180.1:0-2757 GCA_032128015.1 Holophagae bacterium | reverse complement strand
CTCCCCGCGCGCCGACGGTCGGCCGGTGGCGGTGAAGCTCGCCCGATACTCCTCTCCAACCAGCCGCAGCACCGCGTCCTGCTCCGGGCTCGACAGCGACACTCGCAGCAGGCCGCGCAACCCGTCGCGCAGAGCATCGTGCCAGGCCTTCTGCGGAATCGCGTCGTCGCGCTGGAGGTACCACAGGGCATGGCCGAGGCCGCGCTGGGCCGGCCGGCTCGCGCCCCGCGGCGGATCGCCTTGAAGCAAGCGACGGATGTGCTCGTCGGCGCGGTCGCCCTCGTGGTCGAGCTCGAAGCGATCGCCGCGTTCAGCCCACAGCTCGGCGCGCGCCTGGTCGAGAAAGCGCTTGACCACGCGGAAGCGCTGACCGTGGGCGCGCACTACCAGAGCCACCTCGGGACCCAGGCTGCTGCCCAGGGGGCGGATCCGCCGCAGCTCGGCGGTACGCGAGCTGTGACGGTCGAACAGCGCTCGCGAGATCGCCTCGAACAAGGTCGATTTGCCGGCCTCGTTGGGCCCGATCAGCAGGTTGAGGCCGTCGTCGAAACGAAAGGTGGTTGCGCTGCGGTAGCCGCGCCAACTCTTGAGCTCGAGCTCTTCGACGATCACGCTGTCATCTCCGCGCGAGCGCTCGCAACCAGCCGCCGCAGCAAGGCCCTCGCCTCCTCGAGCACCACCGGATCGGCATCGAGCAACGATTCTGGAGCACCGTCGACCAGCGAACCGGAGGCCGCTTGCTCGAGCGCCCGGTCGGCTTCTGAGAGCAGACCAGCGGGCAGTTCGACCACCGGCGGCAAGCCACGTTCGCTCCACTCGAGCGCGAACAGGCTCCCAGCAAGCTCCGAACGCAGGCGCTCGAGCTCGCTCTCGAGGTGTTCGTCGCGACGCCCGCCCGCCTCTGACGAAGAGCGCGTCACGGTGATCCGCAGCAGCAGATCGCTGGGCCTGGCGGCCGAGCGGATTCGCTGCTCCAATCGCTCGAGGTCGGTGCGGTCGGCCACCCGCTGCTCGTCAGAAAGCCACACGAAGCGGCCGACCCGGTGCTGCTCGATCCGCGGCTCGCGGCCGCACTCGAGGTCGACCACCAGCGCGTAGCCCGGGTGGCGCTCGGAATACGACGTCTGTTCGACGGTGCCCGGGTAGGCGGTGCGCCCGAAGATCTGCACTCCGTGCCAGTCGCCGAGCGCCAGGTAGTCTAGGCCGGCGAGCTCGGCGCGATCGCGGGCGATCGGGAAGTTCGCGGCGCCCGGCAGCGCGTCGAGGCTGCCGTGGGCGAGTCCGATCCGAAGCGTCTCATCGTCCTGGCGGCGAGGCGGAATCCACGCAGTGGGATCGCGCTGGCTGCGCTTCTGCAGGACCGGGCACGGGTAGATGACGACACCGGGGATCGGCGTCAGCTCGACCGCCTCACGCACGATGGTCACATGATCGCCGAGTCGCGACCAGGCGCTGCGCGTCCACACGCCGCCGAGCACCCAAGGGTCGTGGTTGCCCGGCAGGATGACGGTCGGGATCGGGGCGAATGCCTCGAGACGCTCGATCGTCTGCAGCACCAACGCCTCGTCGACGTCCTGGCGGTCGAAGGTGTCGCCGGCGACCAGCACCAGATCGACCGCCTGGCTGTGCGCAAGCTCGACCAAGCGACCGACCGCAGCCAGGCGTTCGTGGCGCACTTCCGCGGCACGCTCTCCGGCCGGCGCCGCGCGCCACCCGAGCTGCCAGTCAGCCGTGTGCAGGATACGCACCAGCGGCTCAGTCCCGAGGTCTCGTCATCTCCACGGGCACCACCCACTCGTCGAACTCTTCGGCGGTGAGGAACCCGAGCGCGACCGCCGCCTGCTTGAGGGTCGTCCCGTCGTGGTGTGCTTTCTTGGCGATCTGAGCGGATTTGTCGTAGCCGATGTGGGGGTTGAGGGCAGTGACCAGCATCAGGCTGCCCCGGAGGTTCTGCTCGAGCCGCGCGCTCGCCGGCTCGATACCTTCGATGCAGAACTCGCGAAACGTCCGGCAACAGTCGCCGAGCAGCAGTAACGAGTGCAGGACGTTGTGGATGATCAGCGGCTTGAAGACGTTGAGCTCGAAGTTGCCGCTCATGCCGCCAATCGCCACCGCCGTGTCGTTGCCGATCACTTGCGCGCAGACCATGGTCACCGCCTCGCACTGGGTGGGGTTCACCTTCCCGGGCATGATCGACGACCCTGGCTCGTTCTCAGGCAGCACCAGTTCGCCGATACCGCTGCGCGGTCCCGAGCCCAGCCAGCGGATGTCGTTGGCGATCTTGGTCAACGCGCAGGCCAGCACCTTGAGCGCGCCATGGAGCGCGACCAGATCGTCGTGAGCGGCCAGTGCCGCGAACTTGTTGGGGGCGGTGACGAACTCGAGTCCGGTGAGCTCGGCGATCCGGCGCGCGCCGGCCACCGCGTAGTCTTTGTGGGTGTTGAGACCGGTGCCGACCGCGGTGCCGCCGAGCGCGAGCCGCAAGATCCGCGGTTGAATGCTCTCGATCAGCTCGAGGGCAAGATCGAGCTGGGCCACCCAGCCCGAGAACTCCTGGCCGAGGGTGAGCGGGGTCGCGTCCTGGAGGTGGGTGCGACCGATCTTGACGATCTCGGCGAAGTCTTTCGCCTTGCGGTCCAGCGCGGCACGCAGGGCGCGCACCGAGGGCAGCAGGTGGTGCTCGACCTGTTCGGCGGCGGCAATGTTCATCGCCGTCGGGAAGGTGTCGTTCGACGACTGGCCGCGGTTGACGTCGTC
>JAQBHE010000179.1:0-8235 GCA_032128015.1 Holophagae bacterium | reverse complement strand
CCCATGTGGTCGCCGCCGGCCAACGACAGATGGCGCGGCTCAACACCAACACCCGCTATCTCTACCCGCAACTGACAGCGTACGCCGCTCGCCTCACGGCCACCCTGCCGGCGCCGCTGTCGGTCGTCTTCATGGTGAACTCGGGCAGCGAAGCCAACGAGCTGGCGCTGCGCCTGGCCCGCGTTCACACTGGACGACGCGACCTGCTGGTGGTCGAGGGCGCCTATCACGGGAACACCTCGACGCTGATCGATATCAGCCCGTACAAGTTCCTCGGTCGCGGCGGTACCGGGCGCCCAGAACCCTGGGTGCACATCGTGCCGATGCCGGACAGCTATCGGGGTCCACACCGCGGGTTCAGCCGAGACACCGGCACGGCGTACGGCAACGCCGTGGGGGAAGTGCTGGCGCGGTCGCAGGGGCCGGTCGGCGGACTGATCCTCGAGTCGCTCCTCGGCTGCGGCGGCCAGATCGAACTGCCCGCGGGTTACCTCGACGCCGCCTACCGCGCGGTGCGCGCCGACGGCGGCGTCGCAATCGCCGACGAGGTCCAGGTCGGCTTCGCGCGCCTCGGCAGCCACTTCTGGGGTTTCGAGAGCCAGGGCGTGGTGCCCGACATCGTCACCCTCGGCAAGCCGATCGGCAACGGTCACCCACTCGGAGCCGTGGTCACCACCCGCGCCATCGCCGACGCTTTCGCGAACGGCATGGAGTACTTCAACACCTTCGGCGGCAACCCGGTGTCGTGCGCCATCGGTCTCGCGGTCCTCGATGTGATCGCGGAAGAGGGGCTGCAGAATCACGCGGGTCTGGTTGGCGATCGGCTGCTTCGAGGTCTGCGCGAGCTTCGCGATCGTCATTCATTCGTCGGCGACGTCCGCGGCCGGGGTCTGTTCCTGGGAATCGAGCTTGTTGCGCCGGGCAGCGCAAGCGATCCGGCCCCCGACGCTGAGCTCGCGTCGTTCGTCGTCGAGCGCCTCAAGGAGCGACGTTTTCTCTTGAGCACCGACGGACCCGACCACAACGTGATCAAGATCAAGCCGCCGCTGGTGATTGGCGCCGAGGACGCGGATCGGTTCCTCGCGGCGCTGGCGAGAACCCTGGGCGAGATCGAGCGCGCGGGATGAGTTCCCGGCTCCGCGTCACAAAGCGAACACCCAGATCGCCGCCCCTCCCTTGGGCGCGCTTCCTCCCGCGCTCCCCTCGGCGCCTAGGCTCGCCAAGCTGCCGGTGAGCGCGCCGATGTGGAAATTGGTCATCCCCACCACCACCGCGAGGTACTGCTTGCCGCCGACGCTGTAGGTGATGAGGCTCGAGCTCGGGAAAGCGTCGAGTTTGGCTTGCCACAGCAGCTTACCGGTGGTGTCGTCGAAGGCCTTGAGTGCCGGATCCATGTCTCCCGAAAAGACCACTCCTCCCGCAGTTGCCAACAATCCCGTGGTGAGCGGAGCCGTCTCCTCGTGGACCCAGGCGAGCTTCCGGTTCACGATGTCAAAGGCCTGGAGGCGGCCGAGTTTCCCGTCGGCGCTGGCTGGGTGTTTCGCGGCAGAGATCCCGATGCCCGAGGTCAAGAGTCGCCCCCCCTCCTTGCCGAAATGCATGCACGACTCGGTCAGCGGCACGTAGACCAGCTGGGTCTGCGGGCTGTAGGAGGTCGGGGGCCAGCTGCGCGCCCCGTACGCGCTCGGACAGATGTCGGTGGGTCGCTCGGGGTCGGGCCAGCGCTGGGGGTCGATGGTCTTCTCTCCGGTCTCGGGATCGATCGCGGTGATCACGTTCTGGATCCCGGCGTCGAGCGAGAACAGGTAGTGACCGGTCGCGGCGTCGAGCGCTTCGAGAATCGCCATCTTGCCGACGTTGAGCACCACTTTGCGGGGCACCCCGTTGATATTGAGGCTCACCACCTGGCGCTCGAACTCCCAGTCGAGGTCCCACTGGTCGTTGGCCACGTGCTGGTAGTACCAGACCAGCTCGCCGGTCTGAGGACGAATCGCTATCGTGCAGTTGGTGTAGAGCGCCTTCGAAGTAACGCCGTCCTTGGTCACCGCGTGCACCAACGGACCGGTGTCGTAGGTGGGGGCAGCTCCGAAATACACCAGGTCGAGCTCGGGATCGTAGGTGAGCTGGTGCCACACCGAGCCGCCGCTGCGCTTCTCGAGCGGCACGTCGTTCCAGCTATCGCCGTTGGGCTCGCCGGGCCGGGCGATGGTGTGAAAGCGCCACGCCTCGTTGCCGGTCGCGATGTCGAGGCCGACCAGGAAGCCGCCCTTGGGAACGAAGCTCGCGGTCACGCCCTGGATCACCTTGTCACCGACCACCAGCGGCGGACTGCGCAGGTTGTAGGCCTGGCGCATCGCCGGCGTCTCGGGGACGATCTCGTGATCCCAGATCAGCTCGCCGGTCTTGGCGTTGAGCGCCAGCACATGGAGATCCGAGGTCGGCACCAGGACCTTGTCGCCCGAGAGCCCGAGGCTCATCTTCTGGCTCGACGGTGACTTCGGCTGGTAGCGATAACGCCACAGCACCTGCCCATTCGTGGCGTCGAGCGCGAGCACGGTGTCGGGAAAGGTGTGCAGAAACATCACCCCCTGGTGAACCAGGGGCATCGGCATGCTGTTGCCGTCGCGCAACGGCGCGCGCCAGGCGAGCGCGAGGAAACCCACGTTCTCGCGATTGATCTGTTTCAGGGGACTAAAGGTCTGGCCGTCGTAGGTCCGCATCGGGTGCAGCCAGTCATCGGGCGACGGCTGGCGCAGCTGCTCGCCGGTGACAGGCGAGAGCTTGCGCAGCAGCTCGGAGTCGCCTGCTGCGACCACTGGCGCGTCGGGCTCATAGTCGACGCCTTCGAGCGCGGGAATCGTCAGCTTGCCGAGCGCATCGAGACCGGTGGGCAGAGCCTGGTCGGAAGCCTCGAGACCGTTGGCGGCGAGGATCGAAGCCAGGATGTTGACGTAGGTCTCGTCGCCGAGGCCTCCCGGCGCGTCCAGCGGCTCCGGAGGCATGCGGCGGAGGTGGAAGGCGAGGACCCCGGCAGACTTGCCGCGCCACGACCGGTCGAAGCGGACGCCCACGAGCGGCGGCGAGACCTGCTCGCCTTCCATCTTCGGCCCGTGGCACTTGGCGCAATGCTCGCGGTACTGCGCGCGACCCTTGGTCACCTGGTCGGCCGAGAAGCTCAGGGTCTCGGCGGCGATCACCGCCGGCCATGCCGCGAGCAGGAGGAGCAGCGCGAACGCGGAACTAGATTTGCGAGTCGTTCTCATCGGTGTCCCCTTTGGGAGGATTCTTCGTGGAGATGGAGCCTGGGCCGGTGCAAAGGCTGGCTAGCGGCACTCGAACGACCCAGGACTCCGGTCGTCACCGCCCAGGAACACTGCCTGGGCCGGCCAGGCGCACAGCTTGCGACCGCCGCCGCCGGACGCGAAACCGGCCTCGAGCTCCGACGGCGGCTTCTGGGTCTTCTGCCACTGCTCCATCGCGCCCAGCCAGTCGACGACCGTCGGCCCGTTGCCGCCAAAGCAATGCAGGACACCGGGCATCAGGAACAGGCGCACGTCGTCCTTGGCCGCGGGCTCACGCTGGTACACCGAGCTCACGTAGTTGATGGTGGCCTTCGGACTCAGCGCCGAGTCGGACCAGCCGTGGAACAGCAGCAGCTTGCCGCCACGCTTGCGGTACGCGTCGAGGTCGGGGTTGTCGGCGTTGAGGGTCTTCTGGATCGCCTGGGAGTCGGCGCCCCAGGTCGAGAAGTCGTAGTCCTCGTAGCTCCAGTTCGGATCCTGGTAGACGAAGTAGCGGGCGAGGCCGGTGCCGAAACCGAAGGCCGCGGTCGGCACGCCTTGGCCGGCGCCGTTCTCGCGACCGACCAGCCACGATCCCCAGCCGTTCGCCTCGACATCTTCGGCGCCGAAGGGAAAGCCGACGTGCAGCGGCTCGCCCTTGATGGTGTGCGGTCCGTCATAGATGGCCTGGACCGCGGCGAGCTCGGGCGGGGTCAGGCAGTCCTTCGAGTCACCGTCCTTGCAGGCCAGGCTGCGCGGATCGAAGTCGCAGGATGGCGGATCGCCGAGCACGCCGTCGGCGACGCCATCGCGCGCGTCGCAGCGTTCGAGGATCGCGTGTCGGAGCAGAGTCCGGTCTTCCTTTGTGAGGACCGGAGTCGAGAGATTCTCCATGTCCGGGTACATGCGCTGGGTGATCTGGAGGAATGCCGCGGCGAGCCCATCGAAGTCGAGGGCCGGGGCGCCCGCCAAGATGACGTCGAAGTCGTCCGGGTAGCGCTGCGCCTCCTGCAGGGCCTGCCGTCCGCCGTTCGAGCAGCCCAAGAAGTACGAAGTGTCGGCTCGCTTCGCGTAGTGCGCGCGGATCACCGCCTTCGCGACTTCGGTCACCCGGTGGATCGAGCCGTGGCCGTAGTTGACGATCGCTTCGAGGTCGCCGAGCGCCCAGCTGCCATCGAGACCGTTGGCCTGATGGCCGGTGTCGGTGCCCGCGGTGGCATAGCCTTTCTCGAGGACCCGGCCGAACGCCTGCGCCTGGTTGTCGACCGCGCCGGCGAAACCACCCTGGCCGCCCATCGCGAAGCGGCCATTCCAGTCGCGCGGCAGCCACACCGTGAAGCCAACGGTGCCGCCGATCTTGCCATCGAGCTTGCAGTGCACCACCGGCTTCTCGAGCTCGGCGACCGCGGTCACGGTGACATCGGGGAGCTCGAGCTTCGACAGCGCGTCGCAGTCGCCGGCGAGCGCGGGCAGGCCGGACAACAGAGCACTGCTGAGCAGGATCAAGAGTATTCGCTGTCGCATCACGGCGGTCCTCTTTCTTGGTAGCGGTCGGAAGGATCGTCAATGTTCGAGATTCTAGGGTGGGCAGCTTGTCACAGTGACCTAGCACGATGCGCCCGGACCGTGGCTGCGCCGGGGCGAGCGCCGTGGTACCGTCGACCGACAATCCACAAACCGGTCGACCACAAGGAGACCACATCCATGTCTTGAGTCGCGACCCGCATCGTCCTGGCTTTCGTCCTCCTGGTCCTATTGGGCCTTCCCTTGCTCGCGATGGACAAGGTCCGCGTGACCACCCTTGCCGACCTGGCGATCGAACGCTACGGAGTGCGCGGCAAGGGGGTCACGGTGGTGGTGCTCGACCGCGGCATCGACTGGCGTCATCCCGACTTTCGCAAACCCAACGGCACGACGCGGATCAAGTGGCTGCTCGACATGAGTGGTCAGAGCTACTGCAGCGCTGGGAATCCGGCGCCGGCCGAGTACAGCGAGGCACAGATCAACGCCGCGCTCGGCGGCGGCGCACCCATCCCCTCCACCGATTTCGTCGGCCACGGCAACGCCACGGCCGGCTCCGCCGCCGGCAACGGCCGCGCGTTTGCAGGCGGCCGGTACCGGGGCATGGCTCCCGAGGCCGACCTGTTGATCGTCAAGCTGGTGTCGGAAGGGGCCCCGGCCGCCGCCGGCAATCCGCCCGAGACGCGGTTCGTGGGCTGCATCGACGCCGCGCTCGACTGGGTCGATCAGAAGATCACGGCGCTCGGCCAGCCGGCGGTCGGAATCATGAACATCGGCACCCAGGCGGGACCCAACGACGGCACCTCGGCGATCAGCCGCAAGATCGACCAGGTGTTCGGCCTGGATCGACCGGGCCGGGTGTTCATCGCGCCCGGCGGCGACGAGGGCGGACTTCCCAGTCACTCCGGCGGCACGTTCACCGCCGCCAGCCCCGGCCGGGTTCGCTTCTCCAAGGAGAGCGGCACGTTCACGGTCGCCTACCTGTGGTACTCCGGCAACGTCCCCGCCGACGTCACCGTCGCCCTCGATGGCGGCGAGTCGATCGGGCCGGTCGCGCCCGGCGCCGCCCAGATCGGAACCAACATCCAGATCTATCACTACACCCCGAGCAACGCGCCGTACCCGGTCACTTCGACCAGCGGCGATCGCTCGGTCGGGATCGTGATGCGGGACACCAGCGGCACCGGCACCGTGACCATCCAGGCGCGGGGACCCGGCGAGGGCCGCTTCGACCTCTACACCGACATCGCAGGCGACGACTTCCTGACCCCCAACGTCACCCTTCTCGATCACCTCGTCGACGGCCGGCTCAGCGATGTCGGATCGACTCGCGGCGCCATCATCTCCGCCGACTTCATGAATCGCAACCGCTGGATCGACCTCGACGGCTTTCCCCGCGACCTGATCGCCGAGGGCAACGTCGACGATCTGTGGATCAAGTCCCCGGGCGGACCGACGCGGGACGGGCGGTTCCCGGGCGTCGATGTCGCGTCGCCGGGCGAGGTCAGTTTCGTCACCGCGTCCAAGCAGTCCTACTGGGGCACGCTGCGCGGGAACCTGGTGCAGGACGGTGGCGGGTTCTATGGGCGCTTCGGCGGCAACAGCGGGGCGGCGCCGATCATCACCGGCGCGGTCGCGCTCCTGCTCGAGCTCGACCCCACGCTCACCGGCCGCGAAGTGCGCGACATCCTGCGCGAGAGCGCGATCACCGACTCGTTCACCGGCGCGGTCCCGAACCGCCGTTGGGGGTACGGCAAGCTGAACGTTCTCGGGGCACTCGACCGTGTCGCTTGTCGCAAGGGTGACCGGCTGTGCCTCAACGAAGGCCGCTTCAGCGTCAAGGTCGACTGGCGGGACTTTCAAGGCCAGACCGGTGTCAGCCAGGTGGTGCCGCTCGGTTCCGACGACTCCGGCTTGCTGTGGTTCTTCAGTGCCGACAACTGGGAGATGCTGGTCAAGATCCTCGATGGCTGCGGCCTCAACAACAAGTTATGGGTGTTCGCCGCCGCCACCACCACGGTCGAGTACTCGCTCCAGGTCATCGACACTCATACCGGCCAGCGGGTGGACTACCACAACCCCCTCGGCAACGCCTCGGACGCGATCGTCGACACCTCGGCGTTCGACACCTGCGGCGCTTCGAGCTTGGGTCCGCCGCCCCGCGATCGGGTGGTCGACCTCGGACAGTCGCACGGTGAAAGGCAGCGCAGCCAGCCGCCGAGCAGCGAGAAGATCTCGATCGCCGGCGCGGCCGGCTCCTGCGTTCCCGGTGACACCGCGCTGTGCCTCAACGGCGGACGCTTCCGCGTCGAGCTCGACTGGGTCGACTTCCAGGGTGGACGAGGCGCGGGCCGGAGGGTGCCCCTCGGATCAGACGACTCAGGCCTGCTGTGGTTCTTCGACCCCGACAACTGGGAGATGCTGCTCAAGGTGCTCGACGGTTGCGACCTCAATGGCCACTTCTGGGCGTTCGCGGCGGCCACCACCAACGTCGAGTACACCCTCCGCTTCACCGACACCGTAACCGGCGCGGTCAAGAGTTACACCAACCCATCGGGAAGAGCCGCACCGGCGCTCGCCGACACCTCGGCTTTTCCCTGCATCTGACTTGCTCAGGAGAGCTTGGGGGCATCAGCGGGCGCGAACCCGGCGGTCTTCCGGCTCGACCCGGCACCTCGTTCGCATCGTATTCTGTCGGGGCCATGACACTCCTGTCCGAATCGATCGAGGTCGAGGATTTCGCGCAGGCGCAGGAGCTGTACCACCGTCGGGGCTGGACCGACGGCCTGCCGGTGGTGCCAGCGACGCCGGAGGCCGTGCGGGCCTGCCTCGACGGAGCGCTGCTCTCTGCCTCGTACCTGGTCGGCATCGAGCCGGTGCGGGCGCGGGCGATCACCGCCGAGAAGCTCGCCATCAACGCGGTGATGGCCGGCTGCCTGACGTCACACTTCCCGGTGGTGGTGGCGGCGTGGACCGCGATGCTCGACGCCGACTTCGGGCTTCACGGCGCCACCGCGAGCACCGGCGGCTGCGCGATTCTGCTGGTCATCAACGGGCCCGTCCGCCACGAGATCGACGCTTCATCGACCTTCAACGCACTCGGCGGCAGTGGACGGGCCACCGCTTCGATCGGCCGCGCGCTGCGCCTGGGGCTCATCAACCTGCTCGATGTGCGCCCCGGCGAGATCGACCGCTCCACCCTCGGGCACCCGGGAAAGATCAGTTATTGCCTGGCCGAGGACGAGGAAGACTCGCCCTGGCAGTCGCCGGCCGCCGAGCGCGGTCAGCCTGAGGGGGTCTCGGCGGTGACCGTGATGGCGGCCGGCGCGCCCCGACAGTTGATGAACGAGTGGACCACCGACCCGGAGGAGATCCTCGAGACCTTCGCGGCCGAGATGCGAGCCAACATGCGTCACTACTCGATCTGGCCCGG
>JAQBHE010000178.1:0-7954 GCA_032128015.1 Holophagae bacterium | reverse complement strand
CCTCGTCGAGCAGGCCCTGCCACCACAAGGAGAAGAACAGGGTGCGGTTGTGGAGCTCGACTAGGCGTTGCTGGATCCGGTTGTGAGCGGCGAGCGCCGCCGGCTCGCGGGTGTCGGCAGCGAAGCGCAGCGATCCATAGGCCTGGACCCGGCTGGCGGTCGCCACCAGCGCCTCATACTCGCGGACCCAGGCCAGCACCGCGGGCGCAGACACCGCAGCCGCAAGCCGATCCCGCCGCGACTCGAAGTCGCGGGCCAGAGCCTCGAGCGCCTCGAGTTGCGCGCGCAGTTGCTCCTCGCTTCCCCCAGGGACCAGCTCGTCCAAGATCCAGCGTTCCACGGCACCGGCCGCTCTAGTCGAGGGGCTCGTCATCAGTGGATCTTGGAATCGGCGACCGGGTCCGGAGCTTCGGCGACGGTGCCGAACGACTCCTCGTAGCGTGCCAGGTTCGCCTGCAGCGCCGAGACGATCCGCTTCAGGTGGCTGGGATTGGTGACGATCCGGGCGGTGACGATCCCCTGGGGCGGCACCACGTTGATGAAGTCGAGGATGAACTCCTCCCGAGTGTGGGCGATCCGAAGCAGGTTCGAGTATCGGCCCTTGAGCTCTTCGTCGCTGATCTTGATGTTGACCTGGGCGACGCTTTCCGGTTGGGTCTTGGTCAATGGCTCTCCTTCATGGTTCACCCGCTCGCGGTTCCGGGCGGCGTCGGCGCCTTGAGCCGGGCACCGCCGGCGAACGTCCAGCGGTGCTCGGGAGCGTACACTCCCACCCCGCGATCGCCGGACCGGCTGGTCACGGTGAACCGGAAACACCGTCGACGGTAGTCGTAGGGGCTGCCGTTGCGCGAGTGCACCGCCAGGTCGACTTCGTACTCCCCGGCCGCTAGGCGCAGCGACCGACAACCCACTGACGCTCGCGCCTTGCCCTCGAGACGCTGAGACACGAAACCCCCGAGGTCGGTGTTGGTGCCCCAGCATTCGATCCCGCGCGGGGTCGAGATTGCCACCCCGAACACAAAGTCCTCGAGGACTTCGCGGGCAACCACCTCGACCTCGATGGTGACCTCGGCTCCCGATTCGAGCTCGTAGCGCTCGGCGCCGTCGACCAGCAGCCGGAAACCGACGATCTCGGCCTGGCGCGATCCCCAGCGCAGCACTTCCGCCTCCCCATCGGCTGGCTCCCCTCCGACCGTCACTCCCTCGGCCAACTCGCCCGCGGCCGCTTCGGCCGCGCGCGCGTCTTTCTCGGCGAGGTGCTTCTCGCCCTCGGCCGCGGCCACTTGCTGGCGGTAGGCGTCGATCATCCGCCGCGGCTCGCCGATGCCGCGCGAGCGGCCGCGGTCGAGCCACAGCACCCGATCGCACAGCGACTCGACCAAGTCGAGACTATGGCTGACCACCAGTAGCGTGCCGCCAGAGACCAGATGCTCCTGGATCCGCCTCAAGCAACGGTGGGCGAATTCTTCGTCGCCCACCGACAGCACCTCGTCGACCAGCAGCACATCGGGGTCGGTGTGAACCGCGACCGCGAAGCCGAGCCGCACGTACATCCCGGAGGAGTAGTTCTTGACCGGCTCTTCGAGAAAACCCTCGAGCCCCGAGAACTCGACGATGCGGTCATAGCGTTGATCGATCTCGCGCCGGTTCAGCCCGAGCATCGCGCCGTTGATGTAGACATTCTCGCGTCCCGAGATCTCGGGATGAAAACCGGCCCCGAGCTCGATCAACGCGGCCACCCGGCCGGCCACCGCCAGCCGGCCCGAGGTCGGTTTGAACAGGCCAGCGACCAGCTTGAGCAAGGTCGACTTGCCGGAGCCGTTGGCGCCGATCACCCCGAAGGCTTCGCCGCGCCCGACCGTGAACGAAACCGAGTCGAGCGCGACGATGGCCTCTTCGGGACGCAGGCCGCGGGTCAACGTGCCCTCGAGCAACGCGCTCTTGAGAGTCCGCAGCCGGAAGCCAGCCGCCATCCGACGGTAGCGCTTGGTCAGCTGCTCGGCCTCGATGGCGTGGGGCGGGGCGTCGGTCAAGCGGCCTCCACCACGGTGTCTTCGAGTCGCCGGAAGAGCCAGCTGCCGGCGACCCAGGCGACGAGCGCGAGTAGCGTCATATGCAGCCAGGCGCCCCACGCCACCGGCACACCGAAGAAGAGCAGGTCCTGGAACGCCTCGGTGAACGGAGTGAACGGGTTCAACAGGATCAATCGACGAGCCCACGGCCACGGGATGTTGTCGGCCGAATAGAGGATCGGGGCGAGGAAGAACAGCAGCTGGAGGGCGTTGGCCAAGAGGTCCCGAACATCCTTGAAGTGGACGTTGAGCGCCGCCAGTCCCAGCACCGTGCCCGCGAGCAGCACCAGCTCGAGCGCGATCACCAGCGGCACCCACAGCGACTGCCAGGACAGCACCGGAAAACCGAGCAGCCGGCCCGCCACCAGCGCCCCGAGCAGGATCGGCATCGCGAGCAAGAAGTGCAGCAGGTTGGACAGCACCGCGACCAGCGGCAGCAGGCCGATCGGGAACACCGCCTTGCGAATCAGCGCCGAGTTTGCGCTCAGCGACATCGTGCCCTCGAGCAGTGACGACGACGCCCAGGTCCACGGGAACAGCCCGGCCACCAAGAACAGCACGTAGGGGTGGGTGGCGCCAAGGCCCCGGCCGCTGGGGCCCCGACCGCCGGGGAGCAGATAGCCGAAGACCAGGGTGAACACTCCGAGCAACAGCAACGGATTGACCAGCGACCACAAGAACCCCAGGGCACTGCCTCGATAGCGCGCCGCCAGCTCGCGTCGTACCAGAGTGGCGAGCAAGCCACGGTGCTGGGTCAAGCGGGTCAAGTTGCCGGCCATCGTTCGCCGATTCTATGAGCGCGACAACGAGGTAGCCGCGTTCGTCGGCGGCAATCGCCCGCCGCATCGGCGGAAAACGCCCGCCGCATCGGCGGAAAACGTCGACGGATTCTGGCCGCGCCGACGCCCAGGTCCCGGTCCGCGGATTCAGCGGCGAAACTGTACGTGCCGGTTATCACCGGCCACCGAGCCTCTACATCGGGCAGTCGCCAAAGGCGCTGGTGTCCTGGATTGGTTGGAACTTCGCTCCCTGCGGGTTGGCGTAGACCTGCACGGCTCCGGTCTCGGTGTCGGTGTCCGTGATCGTGACCTCGACGTTGGTGAGCCCTCCGGCGAAGACCCAGAACTTCTGGTTGAGACCGCAGCCGTTCAGTACCTTGATGACCATCTCGACGTTGTTGGCGGTGAAGAACCAGAAGTAGCCGGTGTCACCAGTGAGCTTGACCGCTTGGCCCTGGCCGCTCTGGCCGTCCGGCCTCCTCCAGTCTGCGGTAACCAGGAAGCGCCCATCGGTGAGGCTCAGCTCATGGGAGGTCGGAGAGCTCGAGCCGACCCGAGATGCGTCCGAGAGTGCGGCCACGGTGCTCGAGAAGTCTCCCCAGGCACTGCCCGTCTCAGAAGACTCCGTTGGGCCAGCCGGATCCACGGTCGAAGCCGAGCAGGTCATGAAAGCGCCGGTGTCCTGGATTGGCTGGAACTTGGCGCCCAGAGGATTCAGGTAGGTCTTGACCTGGCCGGTCTTGGTGTCGGTCACCTTCATCGCGACCTCGACATCGGTGAGCCCTCCCGCAAACACCCAGAAGTTCTCGTTCAGCCCACAACCGTTCAAAACCTTGAGCACCATCTCGACGTTGCTGGCGCTGAAGAACCAGAAGTAGCCGGTGTCTTCGGTGAGATCAACCGCCTGGCCCTTGCCGGTCGCGCCGCTCGGATTCCGCCAATCGACCTCGACCTGGAATCGCTTGCTCAAACACAGCGCGGTCGCCGTGGTCGCCGTGCACTGCCCTCCCGGCGGCGGGCCGGTATCTCCCCCGAGGGAAATCGAGTACGCGCCGCGGCCCATGGTTCCCGCGACCAGTTTGTCGCGCCCGGCGTCGTAGTCGAGGTCGTAGACCAGAGCATTGTCGAGCCCAGTGCCGAGGGGCGACCAGGTCGAGAACCCGCTGGCCTCGCTCGCGATGAAAACCCCGCGGTCTGCACCCACGACCAGCGAGCCGCCGCTCGGGCGATTGAGGTACTCGACCGAGTTGAAAGAGCCGGCCTGGAAGCCGCCCAGGTTGCCGGTGATGTCGGACCAGCTGGCGCCGCTGTTCGCGGTGCGGTAGACCTTGTCCTTTTCCACCGTGAAGGCTCGATCCCCGGAATTGCGATCGAGCACCAGCGCCCTCACGACAGAACCGGGATAGGAGACCGAGCGGACAAGAGCGCCGCCGCCAGCGGTTCGCACATAGACGCCGCAGTTCTCAAAACTCTCATCGCAGGCGCCGACGTAGAGAATGTCCTCGTTCCCCGCCGCGCCGTAGGCAATGCTGTTGGGGGCCGGGCTCGTGTTGGCTCGGATCCCAGCGCCGATCGCCGCGATCGTACCGCCTTGGTCCACGGACTCGTAAACCCCATTCTCTCCGCCAAGGATCAGGCGGGTCGGCCTGGCGTTGTTGAGCGCGACCGGGTTGACGAACTGCGGCTTGAACGGATCGCCGCCGATCACGGTCAACTCTGGCATCACGCCGTCTTGCAACACGTTGTTCTGGTCGTAGACCCGACGCGTGAAGCCACCCAGGCTCTGGGAGCTCACATAGCGACTCGATCGTCCTGGCGTGCTCGTGGCATCGACCGCGACATCGCCGCCGTCTCCGGTAGTCACGTCGGTCCAAAGAGCACCGCCGGTCATGTTCTGATCCGGAGTCCCATTGTCCTGAGAGCCGCCGACGAGGATATTGCTGAGCGAATCGTAGGCCAGGTCGTGAAGCTCGGTGACCCGGAGGTCGCCATGGAGCGCGGACCAGTCGCCGGCCGCCGAGCGCGGCGAGGTTCGTTTGAAGACTCCGCCGTCGTCGCTCTCGATGAGGTTGCCCGCGGCGTCGAACTCCAGCTCACGGGAATCGGCGTGGGGTGCGGTGCCGTTGGCAGTGCCGCCGCCTGCCGGCCCGACGCCCGACTGGTGAGTGAGGTGCGCCCACTGGCTGCCAGTTCCCGCGGTGGCGTCGCCGCGGAAGATCCGGCCGTCGAACAAGCCGCCAATCGAGTTCTGGGTCACCTCCGCTTCGCTGCCTGAGGGCTGCGAATCGCCTCCGATGTAGGCGATGCCCTTGATGCCGGGATCGGCGGCGAGCGAGAAGTGGATTCCTCCTTGCTTGCCCGGGTGGATCCCTTGGAAGGTCGCCCCCTCTTGGGTCCCCGGCTGGTCCATCTGCGCCCAGCTGGCGCCACCGTCCGGCGAGTAGAAAACTCCACCCAGCTGCGAGGTCGACGCCGGCACGATCCCGACGAAGACACCGTTGTCGGGACCCACCGCGATCTTCACGTTGGTCTCGGTGGCGCTCTCTAGCAGGGTGTCCATGGTCCCGTCGCTGACCTTGGTCCAGGATGCGCCGGTGTCGGTCGAGCGGTAGATTCCATTCGTTCCTGCTCCGCAGACTTCGGCGGACACGACGCTGGTGAAAAGTCGCGAGGGATTGAAGGGGTCGCTTTCCAGAGTGTCCGTGGCACCTCCCGGCAGCCCGCTACCGCCGGCGCCGGAGACCTGCGCCCACGACCCACCGCCATCCGTGGAACGGAAGATGCCGATCTGCGGGCACTCGAAGGTGTCGGCTTTGTCGACCGCCGCAACGATCGTGGCGCCACGAGCGGCGATGCCCGGGATGTTGCGGCCACCCATGCCTCCAAGGGTGGTCCAGGTGCCGCCGCCGTTCGTGGTACGCAAGACACCCGTGAGCGGCCCGCCAACGCCGGCGTACGCCGATGTTCGGGCGACTCCGGCCACCAGAGTCTGGAAACTCGGATCCGTGGGATCGTGCTCGATCACGCCGATCGAGACCGATTCCGGGCCGGTGGTCTGCGCCACCCAGGTCGGCGAGGCGGCGGTCGCGTTGGTGGTCTTCCAGATGCCGCCGTTGACCGATCCTACGTAGAGAATGTTGGCATCGGTGGGATGGGGCGCTACCGTTTGGATGGCCCCGACGTTCGGCAGGCCTTCACCACCCCTTTGATTGATGGGACCGGGGCCCTCGGACTTCCACACCTGCGCGGCGGCCGGCAGGGAAAGAAACGATAGCGAAAGGAGCGATACGGTCAGGAGGACGGCGTGGACAATGGTTGGGCGACGGGTGTCGGCCATAGGTTCTCTCCTCGAATGAGGTGTGTTTTCTCGTTGACTCTCGGGTCTAGCCTGGTCGGGTCTCCGTGCGACGGCCACTTCGGGCCCTGCTCGGAATCGATCGCCACTTGCCTTCCTGACCGAGCTGAGCTAGCGCGGGAGAGGCCCTCGGTACTTGGTGTCACGGATGGCATGACTCCACAGCTCGGCGCCGCTCCGGAGGTCGACCGCACGCAACAACAGCGGCTCGCTGCGGATGTCTTCGCCGACTCGCCGCGCGTTCGGCGGCGTTGAGAACAGCAGGAGCGATCCGGTGACCCCGAAGGGGGAATAGGAGACGAAGCTCGAAAGCTCTCCCAGTCGGCTTCCCTCGCGGGTGTAGACCACCCAGCGGTACTTGTCGAAGGTGCGGTCGTCGGCCACCTGGTCCGAGACCAGGACGTGGCGGCCGTCGACCGAGACGAACTGACGGCCGGACTGGCCGGAAACGCCCTGGGACGCCGACAGCAGGTGGACGGCTTGCGGCCGACCCGCGTCGGTGGGCAAGGCTTCGGTACTGCCTCTTGCGACATCGAATCTCAGGGCTCCCGAGAAGGAGCTCGGCGACGGCCCGCGGCCTGCCGGTCGGATTCCTTGAACGTGCGACTCTTCGTACTGCCAGCCGACCTCGACCGCGGCGCCGGTGGTCGCCCGCGCCCAGCTCTGGAACTGCGCGCCGATCCCGTCGACGACCAGGGCCCTCACGCCTCTCGGGAGCTCGATCGAGCCCGACCCGCGGCGCTGGCCTCCCGACGCGTCGAGGGCTGCGAGATCGAGGCGGCCGGGCTCGCCGGACGCCGCTTGCGCAGTCAGCAGGCCACCGGAGATCGCCAGCGGCTTGTCGGCCTCGTCACTGTGCCAACGGACGTTGCCGCTGGCGAGCTCGATGGCGTCGATGCCGCCTCCGGGATTCATCGTGAAGGCGATGCCGAGCGCCGAGTCGATCACCAGCCCCGGGCGCAGCTCATGGGCCGCCTCCGGGGGCTGCGCGAGCACGCCAGAGCCGACGGCGAACGACAGCAGGAGAATGACGAGAGAGCGGAGCCGAGACCCGCCGCCAAGAGGCGAGGGATGGGGTGAGTTCATGGCGAGACTCCTTCTGGTCGTAGGTTGGGCCCTTCGTGCCCTCGGAAGCCGAATCGCCTGGGGGCGATTGGGCGCCGGAGCATACAGCAAGCAGCGTCGCGCGGGAAGGGGCGAAGTATCGTCAGTCCGGCTGGAGTTAGACTGCCGGCCATGGCATCCCGGCTCACCGTCCGCTGTCCCGACTGCGACGCCGAGCTGGTGGTCGACTCGGAGACCGGCGCCATCGTCTTTCACAAGAAGGCGAAGCGGCTTCCTGGCGGCGGCCGCTCCTTCGAGCAGCTGTTCGCCGACCTCGACGTGCAGAAGGAGCGCACCGAGCAGAAGTTCGAGCAGGAGAAGGCGGCGATGGCCGATCGGAATAGGCTGCTCGAAGCGAAGTTCCAAGAGGCGCTCAAGCGCGCCGAGGAAGACCCCTCCCAGACCCCGCCGCCGCGTCCCTTCGACCTCGACTGACCGGCACTCGCGGGCCTGCGCGCCCGCTAGGTACCTTCTACGCCGAAACCTGTTGCGCGCGAGTCGAGTTTCAAAAGGGCGCGAGCGGTGAGCGAGGGCAGCAGTCTTGGACCAGCCGTCGACTCACAGTCTCCTCTGTCGTCTCAGGTCCAAGACTGCCAACGAGGTGGAGGGCACGCGCCTCGCGTGCCCTCCACCTCGCTCAGCCG
>JAQBHE010000177.1:0-9857 GCA_032128015.1 Holophagae bacterium | reverse complement strand
CTCCGACGTACTACGCCGACGTTCTTCCGGTGATCCAGGAGAATTGTCAGGTCTGCCATCGTGAGAACGGCACCAATCTCGGCGGCATGGTGGCGCCGATGGCCTTCACTTCCTACGACGACACGCGGCCGTGGGCGAAGTCGATCGCTCGTCAGGTCGCGGCGCGCAAGATGCCACCGTGGTTCGCCCACCCTGACTCACGGCCGATGAAGGGCGATCTCAACTTGTCCCAAGACGAGATCGATCAAGTCGTCGCCTGGGCCGAAGCCGGGGCCCCGGAAGGCAACCCGGCCGACCTGCCGCGGCCCCGGATCTTCCCCAGCTACGAAGGCGGCTGGCAGCTCAAGAAACCCGACCTGGTGCTCCAGCCGCTCGCCGCCGCAGCGGTCGGCAAAGAGGTCGACGACGAATACCGCTGCTTCTCCGTGCCCTTCGCCGAGGACCGCGAGCTGTGGCTCAAGGCGGTCGAGTTCCAGCCCGGGAACAGCCAAGTCGTCCACCACTTCATCTTGTTCGGCGACCCGCAACGCATCGGCTCAGCCCTCGACTCGGCAACGACGGAGCCAGGTTGGGAGTGCGGCAGCATGGACTCGGAGCTGGTGCGGATGCCGATCCTCCAAATGTGGGCTCCCGGCAACGTCACCCCGCTCAGCCCGCGCGGAATCGGCCGCCGGCTGGCCGCTGGCAGCGACCTGATGCTCCAGATCCACTACCACAACACCAGCGGCGAGGATCAGACCGATCTCTCGCACTTCGCGCTCCACCTCGCGCAGCCCGACGAGACGATCGACAAGGAGATTCGCGGCCAACTGGTGTCGGCGTGGCAGCTTCAGATCGCCGCCGGCGATCCCAACTCCGAGCACCAAGCGACCTACACCACCCCGGTGAACATCACGGTCTACTCGACCGGCGTCCACATGCACTACCGGGGCAAGAACATGGGGCTGTGGGCGACACCTCCCAGCGGCCCACGCGAGACCCTGATCTGGGTGCCGAACTACGACTTCAACTGGCAGCTGACCTACGAGTTTCAAGAACCGATGCGCGCTCTCGCGGGCACGACCTTCCAGATGATCTCGCACCACGACAACTCGGCGAACAACCCATTCAACCCGGCGATCCCGCCGGTCGACGTCAAGTGGGGCCTGGCGACCAGCGACGAGATGTCGTTCTCCGGCATCACGTACACCGTCGACAGCGAGCACCTCGGGATCACACCCCAGCTGCCTTCCCAGCCCCAAGGCCCTGGCGGGCTCCGGGCGTTCGCCCTGCCCAGCGACACGGGCTCCTGGGAGCCCGTTGAGAGTCTCGAACCCCGCGAGCAAGAACTTGATCTGTGAGGTCGAGTCTGGGGTTCGAGACATCTGGCGGGCTCCGGGCGTTCGCCCTGCCCAGCGACACGAGCTCCTGGGAGCCCGTTGAGAGTCTCGAACCCCGCCACCAAGAACTTGATCTGTGAGATCGAGTCTGGGGGTTCGAGACATCTAGTCACCGGCGGCCAGCTCTGAATCCGCGGACCCGCGATCTGCTCGAGCGCTTCGAGCAATGCACTCTCTCGGCCGACGAGCTGGGTCACCCCCAGCACGTGGAGGTCGCCTGGGCAATTCTCTCCGAGGAGGGGCTCGAAGGCGGGCTACGCAGATTCCCGGAAGCTCTGCGTCGCTTCGCCGCCCACCACGGCGCCGCCCACATCTACCACCAGACGATCACCTGGGCGTTCCTATTTCTTGATCTGGGAACGGATGGCCGGGCTCGACTCGAGCCACGATTGGCGGGAGTTCCGCGAGGTCAACGCCGACCTGGTGGACCACGACTACCGCGATGTCATGGCCCACTACTACTCGCCGGAGCGATTGGACTCGGCGCTCGCGCGCATAGCCTTCCTGCTCCCCGATCGAGCCCCAGCCAGAAGCTGACCGCCTACCGGCTGACGAACTGCATCGGCTGCGGGAGCGGGTGAGCGGCCCTGATCGGACTCCGGCTAGAAGCAGCGAGCCGCCGGGCTTCGAGTGCTGTAGGCGAGTAGAGTAGGGCAAACAGGGGGAGTCGGACATGCGCGATCTGTTGCGTGTTTGCGCAGTTCTCGTCTCATCGCGTTCTCCGCCTTCGTGAGAGCGCAGAGTGTAGGCCCCGCCTTCGCTGCGGCCTGTGTCTCCGCGGAAAGTGCGGTCGAACCGCCGCCACTGCGCCTGGCAGAAGCAATGGGCGTCGAACCTCGTGCTATTCGGTCAGCGGTCACGAGAGCCGCTGACGAACTCGCCGCCCTGGCAGCCTGGACCGCCGCGGTCAGGCTGCCGATCAGGACCGGGCTATCCCGTCCGCCACCATCTGCTGCGCGAGAGTCGTCCATAAATGGACGAAGACGACTGGCCATCTAGGTCTCAAGAGGAGCTTCCACCATGAAAGCAGTGAACAGCCGACCAAGCCGAAGACCGGCTATCGCCCTACGGTTCGCCGGCGCGGTTCTGGTGGCTGGCGCGGCACTCGTCGCCCGGGGCGTCGTGAGCGCCGAGGAGCCTCCGGCCAACACTCCCAAAGTGGCCCCGGTCGCCACCACGACCGCTCCGGCCGAGGCTCCCAGGCAGGCGGCGCCGGGCGAGCCGGCGGTAGCGGTCACGGCTGCGGTTCCGGCCCCTGTCGGAAGCGGCGGCTGGATCGCATACATCGATCCCGAGACCGGCAGGCTGATCGAAGCGCCGCCGGCCGATAGCACCAACGTCCTGCGGGTGGACGCGGCGTTCGCGGCTGGCCTGAGCACTTCCGACGACGGGCTGGTCGAGGAAGTGCTGCCCGATGGCACGGTCAAGGTGAACCTCCAGGGCCGCTTCCAGAGCGCGAGCTTCGCCACCGTCCAACCCGACGGTTCGATCGCGATTCGCCACGCCGGGAGCGCCGCGCCTCCGGCAGCTGCCGATGGAACGACGGCTACGCCCCCCTTTCCGCGGGCCAATCCGGAGCCGGACCATGACCACTAGAGCCACATTCGTGATCCGCATTCCCGCGTTGGCGCTGGTCTTCGCACTGGTCGCTGCCAACGCACCAGCCAGTGTGATCAAGGTCATCAACATGGACGGCCCCGGTGAGGGCTTCAACGACGCCACCCCGCGCACACCGGCCGCCGGCAACCCGGGCACCACCGTGGGCCAGCAGCGTCTCAATGTCATGCAACGCGCGGCCGACACTTGGGGCGCGATTCTTCAAAGCTCGGTCGAGATCGAGGTCGAAGCGGTGATGGACCCCCTCGAATGCAGCGCGACCTCGGCGCTCCTGGGATCGGCGGGTCCGGTGGACGTCTTCCGCAATATCACCGGCGAGCCGAGGGCCAGCACCTGGTACCACTCAGCGCTCGGCAATTCGTTCAAGGGCAGCGACCTCGGTCCATCGGACCCCGATATCTCGGCGCGCTTCAACAGCAACCTCGGCATGGCCAACTGCCTGGGAGGCACCGACTGGTACTACGGCTTCGACAACAACCCCCCCGGCGGCACGATCAACTTCCTGAGCACCGTGCTCCACGAGTACGCCCACGGACTCGGATTCTCGACCTTCGTCGACAAGACCACGGGCGGCAAGTTCCTGGGCTTCGACGACATCTACATGGCGTTCCTCGAGGATCACTCGACCGGCAAGAAGTGGCCGGATATGACCAACACCGAGCGAAAGGCCTCGGCGATCGACACCGGCGACCTGCACTGGACCGGCACCAACGTCATCGCCAATGCCTCGATCTACCTGCCGCTACCGGAGGCCGCCACTGTCCTCACCGGCGGTGTCCATCCTTCGGGCCATGTCGAGATGTACGCTCCGAATCCCTTGGAGGGCGGATCGTCGGTCTCGCACTGGAGCACGTCGCTGACGCCCAACGAGCTCATGGAGCCGTTCAACAGCCCGGGGTTGACAGACATCGTCACCACGCCGCTTTTCCAGGACGAAGGCTGGAGCATCGCCAGCGGCCCGACCAGTGTCGGCCCATCCGGCACCACTTACGAGGTCGAGCCCAACCTCGCTGCCGACATCAACGGCAACGGCATCACCGATGGCGACGAACTGTTCACCCTGCAACCGCTCGGCGGCAGCGGCAACGTCGTGACCTTCGACGGCGTTCGCGAGAATCTGAAGCAGTTCGTTCCAGCCCTCGTGCCGAATACCACGCCGCGAATCACCGAGTCGATGGTGAATCTGGGCGGCCAGGGAAAGGACACCATCCGCCTCACCCTCACGATGGATACCGCGAACGGCAACAGCTTCTGGCCTGATGGACTCGCCGACCCAACGACCCAGACGCCGCTGACCGACGGTGCCTTCGTGATCGGCTTCTTCAACGGCTCCGACCCGCTCGACTTCGCCAACCGCGGGGTCAAAGGCGCGACCTTCACATTGATGAGCGGCAACACCACCGTGGCGACGGTGACGCTGTCGGCCGCGCAAGTCGCGGCGATCTTCGGGTCGGGAGCGTGGGACGGGAACCTCGCGATCGTGTTCTCGGACGTCACCAAGCTCTCGATCAACAAGCTGGTCGCAGTAGTCGACGTCGAAGTCGACGCCCAGAACCCGACAGGCATACCCACCGCCGCTTTCAGCTTCACCGTCTCGGGCCTCACGGCGAATTTCCAGAACCAATCCCAAGGCGCCACGTCCTACAGCTGGAACTTCGGTGACGGAACCACAAGCACGGCCACCAACCCGAGCCGTACCTATGCTTCCGCCGGCACGTACAGCGTAGCTCTGACCGCGACCAATGGCGGGGGAAGTAATTCGATCGCGAAGTCGGTCACTGTCGCCGGGCCGGCCATACCGACTGCTGGTTTCGAGTCTTCTGTGGTCGGCAGAACAGTCAGCTTCGTGAACACGACGACAGGCGGCGACTCCTTCGAATGGTCTATGGGCGACGGGTTCCTCTCCCTGACAAACAGTCCGACACACACCTACAACACGCCGGGCTCCTACGGCGTGACGCTCATCGCGAAGAACCAGGCCGGAAGCAGCGCGCCGCTTACCAAGGTCGTGCTTGCCGAAACCGACCCGCTACCGCCACCCGCTCTGCCGACCGCCGCCTTCGATTTCACCGTCGCGGGCCTGACTGTAGCCTTCCAGAACCAGACTCAAGGAGCGACTACCTTCGCGTGGAACTTCGGTGACGGCGGCACCAGCACGGTCATGAGCCCGAGCCATATCTATTCCGCTGCCGGCGCGTACAGCGTCACCCAGACTGCGTCCAATACCTCCGGAAGCAACTCGATCACAAAAACGATCGTCGCAATCCAGCCGCCGCCCGGACTTGAGTTCGGTCCGTTTGCGTTGCTCTCGGGCAACCGTTTCAGGGTCAGCATGACCATTCTGACGCAGAGCGGCGCTTCGGGCCAGGGCCAGGGCGCTGTCTACGAAGACGCCTCCTCCTTCTGGCACTTCTTCGGGAAGCAGAATATCGAGGTCTTTGTCAAGGTCCTCAACGCCTGCGCCATCAACGGGCACTACTGGGCGTTCCTCGCGGGAGCGACCAACGTGAGGGTGATCGTCACGGTCACGGACACCCAAACCGGGCTAACGAAGATCTACACGAATCCTCTCGGAGTGAACTTTGTGACCGTCACGGACATCGAGGCGTTCGGCTGCTAGACCCGGGAGCGTAGGACGATCCTCGCGTGAAGGCTCGCCGGCGGTAGGCTCGGCTGGTGATCCGGGCGTCAACCCTGCTGCCGACATGACCGACAACGCCGCCGCCGCCGAGCTTCTGCGGCTCCTCGGCCTCGAGTATCCCTACGAGGTCGACATCTTCGAGGATCGCCTCGCGAAGCGCCTGGTGTGCACCGGTTCGCCAACCTCGACCAGGACGAATGGCGACAGCTCCGGGTGCCGGCGCAGGCGCACCTCCGTCGGCCCGTACGCCGGGCGCTGTCACAGCTCCGGAGGAAACGACGCCGTCGGCTGCGACCCATCCCCGATGAACGTATTCGCCACGAAATCACCGACCGTCGTGCTCGTCGCTCCCCACAACACTTCTACCAGCGGACCGACCGCGTAGACGAGCCCAGGACGGCCGATGTCGACCACCCTCTGCCAGAGGGGGGTACCGGCCTAGCCGGCGATCTCCGCATGTACGCGGCCAGGACGCGCCAAGCGGGCACCCAGGGCACGGATCGGCAGCAGCGGTTCCTTCTCGTCGTAGGTGGCATCATCCGTGGCGGGATGCCAACCGCACCGCCGAAGCTCTGCCATACCGCCGGGTGCTCGAGGATCGAAGGCCCGAAGAACAAGCCCTTTGAAGGCCGGCGTTCCCGTGCTAGAGGCCGCTACAGACTGACGACCTGGAAAGCCGGAGCAGCCGGAACCACCTGCGGGAAGGTGTTGCTGGCGCCGATCTCCGGCTCCCAGTAGTGGTCGGCCTCGTAGAGGCACCGCACCTGGGCGTAGCTGAACAGCGACGGCATCACCACCACTCCGGCCTCGGGCTTGTGCGCCAGTGCTTCGGTGATGTCGCGGTACATCTGGCGCTCGGCATCGCCGAGGCGCAACATCTTGCGCAGCAGGTTGCCGGCCTGCCGCTCCACCTCGCGCGGGCTGTGCGGAATGTAGCCGTGGCGGAACGGACCCAGCTGCGGACCCATCCGCTCGATCATCGCGACCACACGCTTGGCAAAGTTCGCCGGGTCGTATAGGCGGTTGCCGAGCCAGCGCAGGCCGGTCATCAGCTCTTCCCGGGTCATCAGCATCGGCTCGATGTTGGTGTTCCACACGCCCTGCATCTCCGAGCCCGACTCGACCAGTCGGCCGGCCTCGCGCATGCGCGCGTGGAGCGGCGTCGCCGCCGGTGCGACCAGGGAGCCGAGGGTGAAAATCGGGATCGGCGTCGACATCGCGAAGTCGAGCTGGCGCTGAAAGATGTCGGGGCCGTCGTGGTCGAAGCCGACGATCATGCCGCCGGTGACCGAGATGCCGTGGTCGACGAAGACCTGCACCTGTTCGACGAGATCGACACCGACGTTCTGGCGCTTGCCGGTCTCCTTCAGACTCTCGACGTTGGGCGTCTCGATGCCGACGAAGATGCGAGTGAGGCCTGCCTCGGCGCACAACTGCATGATCTCGGGATCGCGGGCGGCGTCGATCGACACCTGGGTGTGGAGGCCACCGGTCCATCGGGGCGACTGGCGTTCCAGTCGCGCAGCGCCGCCATCACGCTCTTGGCGCGCTTGCGATAGACCGTGAAGTTGTCGTCGGCCAAGAACACCGAGCGGTAGCCGTGGGCATACATCTCGTCGAGCTCGGCGATGATCTGTGACTCCGACTTGTGGCGCTGCTTGCGGCCCAGATACTGGATGACGTCGCAGAACTCGCACTCGAAGGGGCAGCCGCGGGAAGTCTGGACGCACCCCGACAGCGACCGGTGGTTGGGATAGAGGTCGAAACGCGGCACCGGCGAAGTCTCGAGGTCCGGCCGGTCGCCGACGTACTCCGGTTTCCAGTCGCCGCTCTCGAGGTCGGCGAACAGGGTCTCCGCGATGCTCTCGAGCTCGCCGATCACCAGCACGTCGCAATGACCGCGAAAGGTGTCGGGGGAAAGCGAAGCGTGGGGACCGCCGATGACCACGGTCTTGCCGCGGGCGCGGAAGGTGTCGGCGACCGCGATCATCCGCTCCGCCTGGGTCACCTTGCCGGTAATGCCGATGAAGTCGGCGTCGCTCTCGAAGTCGATCGGCTCGACGTGCTCTTCGCAGATCGACATCTGCCAGTGGGCAGGCGCAAGCGCGGCGACGGTGGCGGTGGCGAGGTCGGCGATCGACTGCGCCGGGTCGTAGCCCCAGTGCTCGAAGACCTCGGCCCCGAAGTAGCTCGGATGAACCGCCCGCGGATTGATCAGATACATCGACTTGGTCATGGTGGACTCCCCAGCTAAGGAACAGGCTCGACGGACTACAGGCGTCGAGCGCGCAACTCCATCGACTCGCGCGCACTAGAGACCGTAAGAATAGCGCATCCGCCAAGCTCTAGACAGCACGGCTGCGGACCCCTCCTCGAAAGCCCGGCCGCGACCGGCTAGCATAGGCGCCGAACCGATTCCTCAAAGCTCCGGCGCCGCCGGGGCTCGAACCTCCAAGGAGGCGGAGATGCCAGCGCTCGACGGCATGCGCGTGCTCGACCTCACCCAGTACGAGGCCGGAACCTCGTGCACCCAAGCGCTGGCCTGGCTCGGTGCCGACGTGGTCAAGGTCGAGCGGCCGGGCACCGGCGATCCTGGGCGCGGGATCTTCGACGAGTACGGCTTCGAGGACTCCGAGTACTTCATCAACTGGAACAGCAACAAGCGCAGCGTCACCCTCGCCCTCGACCGCCCCGAGGGCCGCGACTTGCTGCTGCGGATGGCGCCGCGCTACGACGTCTTCCTCGAGAACTTCGGCCCCGGAGTGATCGAGAAGCTCGACCTCGGGTACGACGCGCTGCGCGCGGTCCACCCCGCGATCATCTACGGCCGGATCAAGGGCTTCGGCGCGAGCGGGCCCCACTCCGGTTACAAGTGCTTCGACACCGTCGCCCAGGCCGCCGGCGGCGCGATGTCGGTGACCGGGTTCCCGGACGGCCCGCCGCTGCGCCCGGGCCCGACGATCGGTGATTCCGGAACCGGGGTGCAGATGGCGCTCGCGGTCTGCGCCGCCTACGCGCAGAAGCTGCGCACCGGCGAGGGGCAGGAGATCGAGCTGTCGATGCAAGAAGCGGTCACCTACTTCCTGCGCACCACCATCGCCATTGGCTCCGAGCGCGGCGAGAAGGCGGCCCGCCGCTCGGGCACCGGCAACGGTCCGATGATGAACCTCTACCCATGCCAACCGTTCGGCGACAACGACTACGTGTACCTGATGGCGGTTACCCCGCGGATGTGGAACGACCTGTGCACCGCGATCGAACGCCCGGAGCTCACCACCGATCCGCGGTTCGATTCTTCCAAGAAGCGGCGAGAGAACGATCAGGCGCTGCGCGACGAGATCTCGGCTTGGACGCGCCGCTACAACAAGCACGAGGCGATGGAACGTCTCGCCGAGGCCGGAGTGCCGGCGAGTGCGGTCTACGACACCCGCGATCTCTTCCACGACCCCCACTTGCTGTCCCGCGGCTTCGTGACCCACGTCGAGCACGAGGGAGTAGGTCGGGTGCGGGTGCTGGGCTCGCCACTGCGCATGTCGAAGAGCCGGGTCGAGATCACCGCCGCGCCGCTGCTCGGCCGACACACCGCAGAGGTGCTCGGAGAAGACCTCGACCTCGAGCCAACCGAGATCGTCGCACTGCGTGAGGCCGGAGTTCTCGGCAACGAGCGCGCTGCCAAGCCCGATCGCGCGGCGGCCCGCAATACCGACCCGGAGAGCAAACGATGAGCGAGATCACCGGCGAGACCCTGATCGCCCGCAGCCTCAAACAGCAGGGCGTCGACACCATGTTCGGGATCGTCGGCTTCCCGGTGTACGGGGTGGCGCGAGCAGCGCAAAAGGAAGGGATCCAATACTTCGGCTTCCGCAACGAACAGGCGGCGAGCTACGCCGCGGGCGCCGTCGGCTACCTCACCGGTCGCCCTGGCGCCTGCCTCGCAGTCTCGGGTCCAGGGATGATCCACGGCATCGCCGGCCTCGCCAACGCCTGGGCGAATCGCTGGCCGATGCTGCTCTTGGGCGGCGCCAGCGACGCCTTCCAGGACGGCATGGGGGCATTCCAAGAAACGCCGCAGATCGAAGCGGCGCGACCGTTCGTCAAGTACGCGGCCCGCATCGACTCGGTGCGCCGCGCCCCCTACTACGTCGAGCAAGCGGTGCGCACCACGATCTACGGTCGACCGGGCGCCGCCTACCTCGACCTGCCCAACGACATCCTGCTCG
>JAQBHE010000176.1:0-4828 GCA_032128015.1 Holophagae bacterium | reverse complement strand
TCGTCGATCTCGACGGCGACCAGCGCCCCGACATCGTGCGCACGATCGAGACCGCTCCGGGGTCGCCGGCGCTCGAGATCCGTAACACCACCACGCCCGCGCCGCTGCGCATCGCCGCCGGTGCCCATCGGCGGCTGCTTGCCGTCGACCTCGACAACGACGGCCACCTCGACTTGCTCGCCTTTGGCGGCGCGAACGGCGAGCGCACGCTCGCGCTCGAGGCGTTCCGAGGCCAGGGCGACGGTCGCTTGGTCCCGGCCACCAAGCCATGGAATCTCGAGGGCATCGCCGCTTTGAGCGTCGACGCTCTGGACTACGACAGCGAGGGTGACCTCGACCTGGCGCTGGCGCTCGGCAAATCAAGCGCCGGGCTCGGGTCCGGGGTCGAGTTGGTGCGCAACAACCTCGAGACTCCGTTCGAGCGCGCGCTCACCCTCGAGCCGGTCGGCGGCCTGGCGCTGCCGCGCCAGAGTCTGCGCGCAGCGGTTGCCATCCTCGCCACCGACCTCGACCGCGACGGTGATATCGATCTTTTGGTCGGCCACGCCGAAGGCGTGAGCTGGCTCGACAACCTCCGCCAGGGACGGTTTCGCGACCGCAGCTCCGAGGCCGGGCTTTCGCGCGTCGGTGCGGCGCGCCTGCTGGCCAGCGCCGACCTCGATCTCGACGGTTGGCCGGAGCTGGTGACCGCGGACTCCGAGCTGCGCATCCTGAGCAACCACGAAGGCGTCTTCGAGGTGATGCCCGACGCGCCACGCCCAGCGGCGCCGCCCGAAGACATCGTGCTGTTCGACGCCGACAACGACGGCAGGCTCGATCTCGCGATCGCGAGCGCGCGCGGGGTCCAGGTGTTCACCCAGCGCCCGACGGGCTGGAGCGCGCAGCGAGTCACCGGGCTCGATGCTGCTGTTCGGTCGCTAAAAGCCGCCGACCTCGACGCCGACGGCGACCTCGATCTGGTCGCCGCCACCGATCGCGGCCTCTACCGTCTCGAGAACCAGGGAGGCAACCGCAACCACTGGCTCACCATCCGGCTCCAGGGACTCAACCAGGGCAGCGACAAGAACAACTTCTTCGGCCGCGGGGCGGTGATCGAAGTGCGGGCCGGGCGCGCCTACGAATACCGCGAGGTTCGCGACCCAGTCACCCACCTCGGGCTGGGATCCCAGAGACGAGCCGACTCGGTCCGGGTTATCTGGAACAACGGAGTGCCCCAACACCGTCTCAACCCTGCAATCGACCAGCCGATCGTCGAAGAACAAGTGCTCAAGGGTAGCTGCCCGTACCTCTACGCCTGGAACGGGACCGCCATCGAGTTCGTCACCGATCTGCTGTGGGGCGCGCCGCTCGGAATGCCGGTGGCGCCCGGTGCCTGGGCGAGCTCCGACCCGGTGGAGCTGGTGCGGGTCGACGGAGCCGTGCCGCAAAAAGGCTTCTACGACCTGCGAATCACCGAGGAGCTGTGGGAAGCCGCGTACTTCGACTCGGTCGAGCTGTGGGTGGTCGACCACCCAATCGATACCGAGGCCGCCAGCTCGCTGCGCATCTTCCCGGGCGCGCCGCCCCCCGGTGGGCTCGACGACGAGGTCCGCCTCGCCGGCGAGGTGCGGCCCGTTGCCGGAGCCTGGGACGGCACCGGGGCAGACGTGACGATGCGAATCGCGGCGCGCGACGACATTTACGCCGACGGCTACCCGGTCGGCGACTACCAGGGCATCGCCGCTCGGCCTTGGGCTTTCACCTTCGAGCTCGGCGAAGCACCCGGTCGCTCTGTCCGTCTGCTGCTCGACGGCTGGATCTTTCCCGCCGACGCCAGCCTGAACCTTGCCGCCGCCCAGCGTCTCGACCTCGATTTCACGTTCACCCGCCTCGAAGTCGAGACCGCAGCGGGTTGGCAGACGCTGCTCGACCCGATGGGGTTCCCGGCGGGCAAGACCAAGACCCTGGTCATCGATACGCCGCCGCTGCCCGAGGGCGCGCGACGGCTGCGCATCACAACCTCGCGCTGGCTGCACTGGGACCGCATCGCCTGGAGCCTCGAGCCGCGTGATCGCGAAGCGCAGGTGATCTCCCGGCTCGCTCCGAGCGCCGCGAACCTCGGCTACCGCGGCTTTTCTCGGGTCACCCGCAGCGCTCCCAACGCTCCGCATCACCTCCACTACGGAGACCCGAGCACCGAGTCGCCATGGCTACCGTTCCCAGGCCGCTACACCCGCTACGGCGATGTCCGAGAGCTGCTCCTCGAAGCCGACGATCGCCTGGTGATCCTGGCAGCCGGCGACGAAATGCAGCTCAGCTTCCCGGCTGCGGACCTGCCCGCGGTCGCACCCGGGATGCGGCGCACCCTGTTCTTGCGCAGCGAGGGTTGGGACAAGGACGCCGACCGCAACACCTACCAGCCCGAAAGCGCGGAACCGTTGCCGTTCCGGGCGATGAGCGGCTACCCCTACGCCGAGCCCTATCCGGACACTCCAGAGCTCCGTCGCTACCGCGACGACTGGCTCACCCGGGTGGTCGCGCCGGCGCTGCCAGGCGTCCCGTCCCTGAGCACTATGGAACCGACTCGGGACTAGCGATCAGTCGTGGGTCCGTTGTGCCTTCCTTGATCGGTTCGATTGGGTTGTAGTCGACCGTGCTCGACGCCGAACCGTCCCAAGCGTTCGCATCGGGATACTTCGATAGCAACTCGACCACCTCTAAGGCATCTCAGCTCCTCTGGGCGCTCGATATGTCCCCGGCCTCAGGGAACGACCCTGAACCTGGCCACCCTTTCTCTCCGGTTGCCCGACATACTTGTCTGGCGGCGTAATGGTGAGTTCGGCACCGAGTGTGCCATCGCGCCTCTGACGCTACGGAAGCAGTTATTTGAGCTGCATCCCGCGAAGGGGCACGAGAAAGCCGGCGCCCGCCTTTACGATTTCGGCTTGCTGTCGAACGACTGGCCACCACCGGACCAAGACGCTTGCTTGCTCCCAGTAAGGGATGTTCGCGAAGCCTTTCGCCAGGAAGAATGCCGTAAGACCTGCCTCAAGCCAGGCCTCTTTCTCATGTCGTGATCGGGAGATTCGCAGATCTCCGGAAATCACAACCCAATCGCCCTCGGCTCCGAGAACGTTCAACCACTCCACATCAGGAGTATCCGGCGCGAACTTCGACCGCAGAGCTACGGCCTCGTGCTGGGGATCGAGTTCATTCACTGCCCGAGCGAGCAGAGGCGAGATGTTGTTGTCGAAGAAGAACCTCACGCAGCTGACTGAAGCGACCTCTCAAAGTCGATAGCCGCCTTCACAGACTTCACGGAAACCTCGAAGACCCGCGCAACGCCTGCCAGTGATCCTTCGGCCTTGAAGGAGGCGTTGAGCACCGCGGTCGGGACACCCTCAGGCGCAGAAACGGGCTGTCCGAACTGGCGCGCGGGATCGATTACTACCGGGCGTTTCTTCCCTAGCGGCCACCATCGCTGAGGCTCGTCGAGCCCGGAGAAATCGAGCCCGGCGTATAGATAGCGTCCTAGCACCTCGTCGAACGCATACTGGCGCTCGACGAGATCGAGTAGAGAGCTGGCTCCGGACTCATGGACCACTCGAGTGAACACGGTTCGGCCGTCCGTCTGAAAACGCCTGGTCGAGAACGGATGGCTTGTCTCGAGGACCTCGTACGCCGTCGAGGCGGCAAGCCGAATGGCCCTCCACGAAACTCCATGCCTACGAAATGCATCCACGAACCTCACTTCGATGAGGTCGCGGAAGGTCAGCGCCCAACTGTTTCCGAGATCTGGTAGCTCGCGCTGCCAGACCGGCCGATCCTCTACCCAGTACCGAATGCGGCGGGCACTCACATGGGTGAGGCGAGAGGCTTCAACCACAGTGTAGATGCCTCTGCCCGCCAGCTTCATGGCTTCCATCGTCCTCCTGAAAGACCGCAAAATCCCTCAAGCGCGGGATCATCTGCGCTTGGATCTCGATTCCTCGGTCTACTCCACGCCTGGCCGCCGACGTGAGCCAGCCCAGGACGACTCGCCGCCATCGTGGCGACCAGACCCGTGCTACTCCTCCGCCGGCTCGACGAAGATCTTCGCCGCCGCTTTGGGTCCCAGGCTGGTCCGCCGCGGCGGATCGCCGACATCGAGCTCGAGGCGGTCGGCGAGGGCATCGTGATCGATCACTCGCACCGGCGTTCCTGGCATCAGACCGCCGCGCTCGATCAAGCGCAGGAACTCGGCAGACTGGTCGCCGACCCGAGTCACCCGCATCGCCGCGCCTTCGACGCAGCCGAGCAGACTGGTCTGTTCGAACTCCGCCACCACACCCCGAGCGTCGGGGATCGGATCACCATGCGGATCCACCGCCGGCGAACCGAGCATCGCGTCGATGCGCTCGATCAACCGGTCCGAGACCGCGTGCTCGAGCAGCTCGGCCTCGGCGTGAACCTCGCTCCAGTCGAAGTGCATCACGCGCACCAAGAACAACTCGATCAGCCGGTGGCGACGCAAGACGTGAGCGGCGAGCCGCTGTCCCGACGCGGTCAGCCGCACCCCGCTGTACGGCTCGTAGTCGACCAACCCCGACTCGGCGAGCGCCTTCATCATCGCGGTGACCGTGCCCGGAGCAACAACGAGACCGGCCGCGATCTGGCCCATGCTCACCCGCTCGGCTACCTCCCGCTCCTGGTGCAGCAGGATGCACTTGAGGTAGTCCTCGACTGTGCTGGTGGGGGCGGCGGCCTTGTTCACGCTCGTGCGCTCTCCCGGCGGGCGTGCCGACCCTCGGACCTTAGCACCCGCAGCCGGTCTAGCTGGTCGCGAAGTTCACTAGCAGCCCGTGGTGAA
>JAQBHE010000175.1:0-5078 GCA_032128015.1 Holophagae bacterium | reverse complement strand
ACAAGGACTTGCAGCGCAGCGGGTGGCGAGAAGCCGAATCACATCGTGGAGAGCGAGTCAGCCCGTCGGCCGGCTTCTCTGCCGCCCGCGGAGCGGAGAGGCCTTGTCGTGCCGGCGTGCTGACTTTCACCACGGGCTGCTGGAGAGCAGGTCTTTGCCTTCGAGGGCAGGCCTAGTAGCAGATCAGCGACTGAACATCGTAGCCAGCCAACTTCGACCGACCGTCGAGGAAACCGAGCTCGATCACGAACCCGAAGCCGATGACACTTGCCCCGGCCCCGGCGACCAGCTCGGCGGTGGCCTTGGCGGTGCCCCCGGTCGCGATCAGGTCGTCGACGATCAGCACCCGGTCTCCCTGGTCGATGCCGTCGGCGTGCATCTCGACCGCGTCGCTGCCGTACTCGAGGTCGTAGCTCGCCCGGACGGTCGCCGCCGGCAGCTTCCCCGGCTTGCGCACTGGCACAAAGCCGGCGTTGAGGTTGCAGGCCACAATCGGCGCAAACATGAAGCCCCGTGACTCGATGCCGACCACCTTGTCGACTTCGCGGTCGATGAAGTGCCAGACGAAACGGTCGACCGTCTCGCGCAGCGCCCGGGGATTCTTGAGCAGGGTCGTGATGTCGTAGAACAAGATCCCCGGCTTGGGGAAGTCCGGGATCTCGCGGATGTACTTCTTCAGGTCGTCCATCATCTTCTCCTCGAAATCACCGGGCGACTCCCGGTTTCACCGGGCGACTCCCGGTTTCACCGGGCGACTCCCGGTTTCACCGGACGACTTCCGGTTTCACCGGACGCTCTCGGCCTGCCAACCGTCGCGACCGATCAACGGCACGAACGACACCGCCTCCTCTTGGCGAAGCGCGATCTTGCCACCGACCCGCGAGTAGACCCGCAGGTGCTGGAGGTCGCGCTCCCCCTCCGGGATCACCAGCCGCCCGCCTTCGGCGAGCTGCTCGAGCAGCCGCGGTGGCACCTTGGGCGCGCCCGCGGTGACCAGAATGCGGTCGAACGGGGCGGCGTCGCTCCAGCCCAGGGTGCCGTCGAGAATGTGGATCTTGACGTTGTGAAAGCCGAGGCTTCGAATGCGCGCGATCGCCTCTTGGGCCAAACTTGCCACTCGTTCGACGCTGTATACCACCCGACACAGCCGGGCGAGGATCGCCGTCTGGTACCCCGATCCGGTCCCGAGCTCGAGCACCGAATGTCCGGGCTCGGTCGCCAGGTGCTCGGTCATCCGCGCGACCACGTAGGGTTGGGAGATGGTCTGCTGCTCGCCGATCGGCAGCGCGAAGTCGCGGTAGGCCTGGGCAGCCAGACCCTCGGGCACGAACAGGTGACGCGGAATCTCGCGCATCGCCGCGAGCACCCGCGGATCGCGAATCCCGCGCTTGCGCTCGAGCTCCTCGACCATCCGTTCGCGCTGGTAGAGCGGATCGTTCAAGACTCCGAGCCCGCCACGACCTCGGCCATTCGTTTGAGCGTGCGGCGCAGCGGATCGATCTGTTCCGGATGCGTGAGATCAACCATCATCGGGGTCACCGAGATCGAGCCTTGGCCAATCGCTTCGTAGTCGGTGCCGGGTCCGGCCTCGAAGTCCGGGGTGCCGGCGAGCCAGTAGTAGAGGCCACCCCGCGGGTCGGTCTTCTCGACCACCACCTCACGGTACACCCGCCGTCCGAGGCGAGTGACCACCACCTCGCTCGGGTCACCGATCGGGAAGTTGATGTTCAGCAACAGGTCCTCGGCGACCCCCTGTGCGAGGAGACCGCGCACCAGGTCGGCGGCACGCACCGCGGTGGCGCCAAAGTCGACCTGGCCGGAGGATCCCGATTCCGGATCCGCCATCTGTTGGCTGAGCGCGATCGACGGAATCCCGAACAGATGGCCCTCGAGCGCGGCGCCAACCGTGCCCGAATAGGTGACGTCGTCGCCAAGGTTGAGGCCGTGGTTGATCCCCGAAAGAATCAATTCCGGGGCGGCCTGCGCCATGACACTGTGCAGGGCCAGGTTGACGCAGTCCGTCGGAGTGCCTTCGACCGCATACCAGGTCGCCGCCGACGACTCCTCGACTCGGCGCATCCGCAGCGGTCGGCTCAAGGTGATCGCGTGGCCCATCCCGCTCTGTTGGCGGTCGGGAGCGACCACCACCACCTCCGCCCAGGTCATCACCCGGCGCACCAGCTGGCGCAGGCCCTCGGCGTCGAAACCATCGTCGTTGGTGATCAGGACGCGAGTCATGAGCGAGTCATTCGTTGGGTCATCGGCGGGACATCACGGCGCGACCTCGGGCCAGTAGCGACCGACGATCGGCCGCAATCGCTCGATCGTCGCGGCCGGCACCGCTTCGCGGGCGGTGATCAGAGCGTGGCGCAGAGCATCGCCGCAGCCGCAATGCTCTCCGCGCACCGTCGGCAGGCGGCCGACGATCTCGGCAACCACCCGTTGTGCGGTGCGGCTGTTCTGGTCGAGCACTTCGAGAACCGAAGCCACCGAGACATCCTGCTCTTCCTCGTGCCAGCAGTCGTAGTCGGTGATCAGGCCGAGGGTGGCGTAGCAGATCTCGGCTTCGCGGGCCAACCTCGCCTCCTGGAGGTTGGTCATGCCGATGACGTCGATCCCCCATTGCCGGTAGATCCGCGACTCGGCGCGGGTCGAGAACTGGGGTCCCTCCATGCACAGATAGGCGCCGCCGCGGTGGACCGTGGCGCCGACCCGCTCGACGGCGTCGGCGAACAGCTCGGTCAGTTCACCGCACACCGGATCGGCGAGCGAAACGTGGGCCACCAGACCGTCGCCGAAGAAGGTGTCGGCGCGGTGGCGGGTGCGGTCGACGAACTGGTCGGGCACCAGGATGTCGGTGGGGCGAACATCGAGCCTCATCGAGCCCACCGCCGACAACGAGATCAGCCTTTCTACTCCCAGCAGCTTGAACCCGAACACATTGGCCCGATAGTTGATCTCGGTGGGCATCAGCCGGTGGCCGCGGCCATGACGAGCGAGGAAGGCGACAGGGCGACCGGCGAGCCGCCCGATCGCATAGCGGTCGGATGGCTCGCCGAACGGCGTCGCCACCTGCCGTTCTTCGTCGATCTCGAGCCCGTCCATCCGGTACAGACCGCTGCCACCGATCACCCCGATCCGCAGCTCCGTCATCGCCTTGCCTCCTCGACCGCGGCGCGCACCAAGAGCGCGGTGGCCAGCGCCTGGCGGCCGGCGGCGCCGTCGACCCAGGGCGAGGGCTGACCACGGCACACCCGCGCGAAAGCCTCGAGCTCGCGTCGCAAGGGCTCGGCCTTCTCGACTTCGAGGCCGACCGGAACGATCGCCTGCGACGGATCTCGCAGGTCGAGGCCGGCGCCCTCGCGCGCCAATCGAAAGCCCTTGATCGCCTGGTCGCGATAGTCGAGCGAGTAGTAATCGCGGGCGAGGAAGACCCGCAGCCGTCGCACCGTCTGATCCGAAACGCGCGAAGCGGTGAGATTGACCACGCAGCCCGAGGCGAGCTGCAGCCTGGCGCTCGCGATGTCGACCCGTGGCGTCAGGACGTCGACCCCCACCGCTCGCACCTCGGCCACCGCGCTGGGATCGAGCGCCTGGACGATCTGGAGATCGTGGATCATCAGGTCGAGGATGACGTCGACATCGAGGCTGCGCGGGGTGAACGCCGAGATCCGTTCGACCTCGACGAATCGCGGCACCCCGGCGACCGCCAACAACGCCTGCACCGCCGGGTTGTAGAACTCGACGTGTCCGACCCCGAGCACCAAGCCGGATGCCGCCGCGACCATCCGATCCGCCTCCGCTAGGTTGGTCGCCATCGGCTTCTCGACCAAGACGTGTCGGCCAGCCGCGAGCGCCTGGCAAACCAATCCCGCGTGCTCGGAGGTCGGAGCCGCCACCACCACCGCGTCGACCTCCGCGAGCAGCGACGGCACGTCTCCAAAGACCGCCGTCGGGTAGGTCGAGGCCAGTCCCTCGGCCACTTCCCGGCGCACGTCGCAGAGCCCGGCGAGTTGGACGCCGGGCAGCTCGGACAGCAAGCGCACGTGATGGCCGCCCATCACCCCGTTGCCGATGACCCCGACCCGCAGCGGCTCGCTCATCCGGTCTCTGGCATCCGGGTCTCAGTCACCCAGGTCCGTGGCATCCGGGTCTCAGTCACCGGCACCACGGTTGCCCTTGCGCACGGTTTTGGTGATCCCGCGCTCGCTGCTTTGGACGAACTCGATGAGCTCGGCGACCAGAGGCTGTTCGCTGTGTCCGGCGCGCAACAGCTCCAGAGCCTGCGTGGTGTTGTGGCCCGAGCGCAGCAAGATCCGAAACGCCCGCTCGAGCGCGGTCACCGCCGCCCGGTCGTAGCCGCGACGGCCGAGGCCGATGCGGTTGACCCCGACGCACCGCGCCTTCTGGCCGACCGTGATGCTGAACGGCAGAACGTCGAGAATCACCACCGTGAAGCCGCCGACGTAGGCATGCTGGCCCACCCGGCTGAACTGGTGGACCGCACTGAAGGCGCCGATCCCGGCCCAGTCACGGACCTCGACGTGGCCGGCGAGGGTTCCGGAATTGGCGAACACGACGTGGTCGCCGACCTGGCAATCGTGACCGATGTGCGTGCCGGTCATCAGCAAGTTGTCGCTACCGAGCCGAGTGACCCCGCCGCCGCCGGGAGTGCCGCGATTGATCGTGACGAACTCGCGGATCTGGTTACGATCGCCGATCTCGAGCCGGGTCGGCTCCCCGGCATACTTGAGGTCCTGGGGCGCCAAACCGACGCAGCAGTGACCGTGCAGGTGGTTGTCCCGGCCGAGGGTGGTCGGGCCCTCGATCCGGCAGTGGGCGCCGACCTCGGTGCCGTCGCCGATTGCGACCCCGGCCCCGACCACCGCGTAGGGTCCGACCTTGACCCCAGCGCCGAGCTCGGCATCGCGATGGATCACCGCCGTCGGATGAATCGCCGGCTCCATCACGCGAGCTTGAGCATCGAGCTGCAGGTCGCCTCCACGCACACCTCGCCCTCGACCCGTGCGTAGGCGTGGAACCGCGCGTGGATGGTGCGCATCCGCAGCACTTCCACC
>JAQBHE010000174.1:0-34817 GCA_032128015.1 Holophagae bacterium | reverse complement strand
GGCGAGAGCTACGTCGCGGGCGGAGCGGCGCTCAACGAGCTCCTGCGGGCGCCCCGCCAGTCCCGCGACATCGATCTGTTCCACGACACCGCGGAGGCGCTGGCAGCGTCGTGGAGCGCTGATCGCAGCTCGCTCTTGGCGGAGGGATACGAGGTCGCGGTGATCCGGGAGCGGCCCACCTTCGTGGAGGCCGAGGTCCGGCGACGGAGCGACTCGGTGGTGATCCAATGGGCACACGACAGTGCCTACCGGTTCTTTCCCCTGGTTCGGCACGAGGAGCTCGGCCTCACCCTGCACCCCTTCGACCTCGCCACGAGCAAGGTCCTCGCTCTAGTGGGGCGAGTCGAGCCTCGGGACTTCGTGGACACGCTCACCTGCGACCGTGAGGTGCAGCCGCTGGGCTATCTGGCCTGGGCCGCGTGCGGCAAGGACCCTGGCTTCAGTCCCACCGCCATCGTCGAGCTGGCGGCGCGCTCGGCCCGCTACTCCGAGGCCGAGCTCCGAGGCCTCGACTTCGAGGGCGAGACCCCGGACGCGGCGAACCTGGCACGGCATTGGCGGTCCGTGCTCGGAACGGCGCGCGAGATCGTCGGGTTGCTTCCCGCGGGGGAAGCAGGCCGGGCTGTGCTGACGGAGGAGGGCTTTCCGTATCGTGGCGAGCCGCCTGTCCTCCGCGAGGCTCTCGCGCGGACCGAGCTCGTGTACCACGAGGGTCGCATCCGCGGCGCCTTCCCCCGGATCGTGCATTGAGATCGTGACACCCTTGGCCGTCGAAGTAGCGGGCCGCGGTCTGCAGCTCGAGGCCGCTCTCGCGCCTACAGCGCCTGCGCCTACACCACCGCCGGCTCTTCCGGCGTTCCAGGCCACTGGGTCATGTTGGCGACGCCGTCCTCGGTGATGGTGATGATGTCCTCGTGACGGATGCCCATCTCACCGTAGAGGTAGATGCCGGGCTCGTCGCTGAAGCACATGCCGGGGCGCAGCTTGGTGGTGTTGCCGCGCACCAGGTAGGTCCATTCGTGACCGTCCACGCCGATGCCGTGGCCAAGGCGGTGGGTCAGATGCTCGTAGTCGGATCCGAATCCGGCATCGGCGATCACCTTGCGCGCTGCGGCGTCGACCGCCTGACACTCGACGCCCGGCCGCGCGGTCTCGAACGCCGCCTTCTGGGCGGCGCGCACGATCTCCCAGATCCGGCGCTGGCGATCGGTCGCCTTGGCTCCGAAGACGCCGGTGCGGGTGATGTCGCTCTCGTAGTCGAAGAGAGTGCCGCCGCCGTCGATCAACACGATGTCACCTTCGCGCAGCGGCTGCGGCTTGGTGGTGCCGTGAGGGTACGCCGCGTCCTTGCCGAACAGCACCAGCGAGCCACCGCGCATGCCCAGGCGGGAGTGCGCCGCCGCGCTCAGGCCGGCCACCTCGGACTGGGTCATCCCGGGGGCGAGCGACTGGAAGACGGCGCGATGGGCGGCCACGGTCTTCTCGCAAGCGCGGCGCATGATCGCGATCTCGTGGGCGTCCTTGATCATGCGGCAGCCGGCGGTCACCGGCGTCGCCGAAACCGCCTGTACTGCACTCGCGGCGGCGCCGATGCCGGCGGCGAACACGAACGGCATGGTCTCCTCGAGACCGATCTTGCCGGTGGCGGCGCCGCGCTCCTCGAGGATCGCCGCCACCAGCGCGTACGGAGACTCGTGCTCCTGCCAGGCGCGTACATCGGCGCCGATCGCGATCTGCTCGGTGGCACGCTCCTTCTCGAAAGCCGGAGTCACCCACGCCGGCTCGCCTTTTCGGGTCAGCACAGCGCCGAAAAAGCGCTCGCTAGTGCCCCAGCGCGCGCCGGTGAAATACACCAGCGAGCTGCCGGAGGCGATGACCACGGCGTCGAGACCGTGCTCGACCATCAGCGTCTGGGCGCGACCGAGGCGGGCGCGGCGCTCGTCGAGGGAGATCGGCGCGATGTCGTCGTCCTTGGCCGACAGCGCTTGAATCGCGGGCGGTAGCTCGTCTGGCGGCGCTGCCGCGAGCGGCGAAGCGAAAGTGGCGCCAGCCGCAGCGCCACCCGTGAGCTGGAGCAGTCGGCGTCGGGAGAGCTTCATGGGTACCTCGGCGAGCGCTGGTTGACGGTTTGGTTCGAGCCGGAATCCTAACGGCACACTCCCGCTCAGCTGAGTGGGGCTCGTTCTTCTTCGTAGTTGGCGAAGGAGTCCTTCAAAGTCGCGTGGTAGACCGGAGTCTCGAAGGCCTGGTTCATGATCTGTTCTCCGCGGCTCTTCCTCGGGCAGCGTCGCGATGCTTGCAACGTCTCCTACAGATTTTACTGCCCTCACCCCCTTCGCTGCTCTGGCCACTGCTACGAGGGGCGGCGCGATGACCAGGCGCGGGCGCTGGGGTATCGTCGTCTATGACTACCTCGCCAAGCGGCACTTTCGCACCCGCGACTTTGACCGTGACTTCGTAGCGGCTTCGTGGGTGGTTCGGTAGGGAGAGCATGAGCACCGCAGCCTCCAAAATGGTCGCCACTTTGCTTGCGATTGCGGCACTCGGCATCGTTGCCGTGAGCTGTCGGTCCGAGGTTCCCAGGGACACGAACTATGTCGAGCGCGTCGATTCGGCTTCTTCGGCGGCCGCCGGCATGGCAGCCGTCGAGCGTTTCATGACGACCTGGAACACCCGCGACCCGGTGGTCTGGGCGAGCTCGCTCCACTTCCCGCATGCGCGGCCGTCCGCGGGATCCGATCGGGTCTGGCAAACGGCGGAGGAATACATCGCCGATGTCGACTACGCGCCGTTGATCGCCAGCGGCTGGGATCACACCAAGTTCGAGGAGCTGCGCCTGATCCACGACGGCGACACCAAGGCTCACGTCGCCGGCCGCTGGGCGCGGTTCGACGCGGCAGGCAATGTGATCCGACGCAACCTCGTGAGCTACATCGTGACCCGCACTGGTGGGACGGGCGATGGCGTCGATAGCCACGTCGACGGCGAATGGGGGATCCAGGCGCGCTTTGGCGCCGGTGCGCCGCTTCCCGAAGGCGAGGCGGAGCCGATTGCTCAGATCGCGATCGCCAAGGTCGAGGAGTACATGGCCGCCTTCAATGCGCGCGATCCGGTGTCGTGGGCGGCGACGCTCAACTACCCCCACCTTCGCATCGCGGGCGGCGATTTCCGGATCTGGGAGACCGAAGAGGAGGTCGCCGCCGGGATGGACTTCGATGCCTTCGCAGAGCGCTTCGGCTGGGACCACAGCGGTTGGGACCAGATCGAGGCGGTCCAGGTCGCCGAGACGGGCGCCAACGTGGCCCTGACGTTCAGCCGCTACAACGCCGACGACGAAGTGATCTCTACGTTCAACACTCTGTATCTGGTGACGCACGAGATGGGTCGCTGGGGAATCCGCGCCCGTTCGAGCTTTGCCCCGTAGACCTCCTTTTGCTACGAGAGCTCCAAGTCGGCGAGGACTTCTTCTTCGAGCCACACCGTCGGCGGCCCCAAGAGCTCGACGGCGGTCGACAGCTTGCCTCGGAGTCCGAGCTCCTCGTCGGCAAGGGCGATGATTCGTCGATTGGGAATCGCGTACGGCGCAGCCTGGCGGAGCGCACGGGCCGAGGCGGCCGGGTTGCCGGTCTTGAGGACGTGGGCGATGAGCGCCGCGGCGGTCGAGCGCGAAACCCCGGCGTAGCAATGAATCAACAGGCTGCCCGCTCGCGGGCTCCACGCTTCGGCAAATTCGATCAACTGGCGCACGTCCTGGCCTTGCGCGAGGATGCTGAAGCCGTCGTGCTCGGAGACATCGTGGACCGCGACTCTCAGGTGACATCCGACCGCGATCTCCGGAGGCGTCTGCGGCTGAAACTCGGGCTGGATGATCGAGATCAGATGAGAAGGCTCGAGCTCTCGAACGTGGTTCGGCATCTGGAACAGGCCGGTGATGTAGATGTGGCTCAAGTCAATCCCTCGGGCGCCCACGATCGTCGACTCTGCCAGCGGCTTCGCGCGACGTCCAGCAAGTCCGCGGTCACGCTTGATCGGCTCGCTGGCGCCGACCGAAGCAAGTCCGGTCTGTAGCGACGGGATATATCACGACTTCGAGGCGCTTCCGTCCTCCGGGAGAAACAGCTTGGCGAGGCGCAGGTTCCGTCGCCTGTGGGCGCTAATGGTCCGACGGATCTACGAAGCCGATCCGTCCGCGCAGCCGTTCCACGTCAATCGTCATGCTACGGTCTTGGGCTCGTGAGAGCCGTGACCGAGCAAGATCCGATTGCCCTCGACGAGCTGCGCCACCTGGCAGTCGAGCGCTTCGGGGATCTGATCAAAGCCGTGATCGATCTGGAGCGACGGATCATGATCGTCGACGCGGATTTGCACGCCGACGAGGAGGCGGAGCTTCTGGCCGACGGCTCCCAACAGCGGAACCTGTGGGGGGTCAACCTCTATCCAGACTTGGCGGAGAGCGAGTGGCTCGAATTCGATGCCCTGATCAACCTCCGCCCTTCCTTCGGCAACCGGTCCCGCAGCGTCGACGATCCGGCGACACAGCAGAGACTCGCCACCCTGGTCCGCGAGTTGGTGCGCCGATGACCGATATGAAGCACAGCGGGATGACCCCCGACCGGTGGCATGCGTTCACGCTGGCCGAGCAGCTCGGAAACGTCGGCAGTGAGGTCAGCCGGACGCTGAAGTGGCGATCCCGCAATCCCCGGATTGCCGAGGGGGCCATGGTGCGCGCCCTGGAACTGATCGACCTCACTCTCGACGACCCGCGCCATCGTGCGTCGGTCGCTCGCCTGCGCGAGATCTGCAGAGTGCGGGAAGTGTTGCTGGATTTTCTCGTGGGCCCGAACCAGTTCGGCTCGACCGAAGTCACCCTGCAACGATACTTTGACGCTTTCGCAGTGGCCGCGGCGAAAGCGCGATGACGGATCATTTCGGCGGCCACCGCGCGGTCGCCCGCCGATCGATCTCGCTCCGGCCACGATAGGATCCCTGCGGTCGCGCAGCTCGGGAACTCACGCATACGAAGACCCGGGCCGTGGACAAGACCTTCATCATCGGCGCGGGGCCTGCCGGACTGACCGCAGCGCTCGAGCTCTCCAGGCTGGGGCGCCCAGCGATTGTCCTCGAACAGGACTCGACCGTCGGCGGGCTCGCGCGGACCGTCGAGTACAAAGGCTACCGGTTCGACATCGGTGGCCACCGGTTCTTCACCAAAGCGCCGCTCGTCGAGGACATCTGGAGGGAGTTGCTTGGCGCCGATCTGCTCGAGATCCAACGGCTGTCTCGGATCTACTATCGGGGACGTTACTTCGACTATCCCCTGCGGCCGCTCAACGCCGTCCTCGGGCTCGGACCGTTCGAAGCCTGCCGCATCCTGTTGAGCTACCTGCGCGCCCGCCTCGCTCCTCTGCCCGAAGAGCCCGACTTCGAATCCTGGGTGATCAACCGCTTCGGCCGTCGGCTCTACGAGATCTTCTTCAAGTCCTATACCGAGAAGGTTTGGGGCATGCCCTGCCACGAGATCAGCTCCGACTGGGCAGCGCAGCGAATCAAGAACCTCGATCTCGCGGCCGCCTTGAGAAACGCCTTCACGCGAACCGGAGCCGTAGGCGACGGAGCGATCGTGACAACGCTGATCGACCGCTTCCTCTATCCCCGTCTTGGACCCGGCATGATGTGGGAGAGCTGCCGAGCCCGTCTCGAGCGCTCCGGGGTGCCGACTTGGACCGGGACCCGAGTGCTCAAGCTCCACCACAGCGACCACCACAGCGGCCGCAGAGTCACCCGGCTGACCGTCGATCGCGGCGGCGAGCTCTCCACGCTCGACGTCGACCAGGTGCTTTGTTCGATGCCGCTTCAGGCCCTCGTCGGTTGCCTGGACCCAGCACCCCCGGGCGCGGTGCGCGCCGCCGCCCGCCAGCTGCGTTATCGTGATTTCCTAGCGGTCGTGCTGATCGTCGATCGGCCGCGAGTCTTTCCCGACAACTGGCTCTACGTGCACTCCCCGGAGGTCAGGGTCGGCCGCATCCAGAACTTCAAGAACTGGAGCGAGGCGATGGTTCCCGACCCCTCGCGAACTTCGCTCGGGCTCGAATACTTCGTTCACGAGCACGACGAGCTGCTCGGCAAGACCGACCAAGAACTGGCCGCGCTCGGCGCCCGCGAGCTCCAGGCGCTCGGACTCGTGGACGCGAGTGAGGTGATCGATTCGGTGGTGGTGCGAGTACCCAAGGCCTATCCGGTCTACGACCACCGCTACCGCGACGTGCTTTCTCGAATGTTGCCCTACTTGCGGAGCTTTTCCAACCTTCAACTGATGGGTCGCAACGGCCAGCACCGCTACAACAACCAAGACCATTCGATGCTGACCGGCATCTATGCGGCCCGCAACCTCGCCGGCGCCAACTACGACATCTGGTCGGTCAACGTCGACCTTCAGCACCACGAGACTGCGACCACCGACCCCGACGTTGGCGGCGGGAACCAACCACGCCGGCCTCATCTCGACCGCCTCACTCCAGAGCGCGTCGCCAGCGGCGTCACCACCTCGTACTAGTAGCCCGGATTATTCATGAAGGAACGCAGCGAGGGCGCGCAGTCGCCCAGGTGGCGGGCACCCGCAGGCCTCGAGTGCTCCGAGTCGTACTCGCAGTACGTCGCAGGAGCCGAGGGCCGAGGACGCCCGCCAGGTGGGATGAATGCGCGGCCGTAGTAGGTCGTTCATGAATAGTCCGGGCTAGATACACCGTCGCCACGAGCGCGGCCGGAGAGACCTTGAAGCGACTGCTCTGGCGCACGTTGCTGACCGCGCGCTACGTGCTGTTCCAGCGGCAACGCGCAAAGCGTGTGGTGCTCGAGAACTTCGGCGGACTCAAGCTGGTGGTCCTACCCGGCGTCTTTCACCCAGCGCTCTATCGAACGACACCCGTTTTTCTCCGCTGGATTGAGCGAGAGCTGCATCCAAACGGGGAGCTCCGGGCACTCGAGGCCGCGGGCGCCACGGCGCTCGAGATCGGCACCGGTTCAGGGATCCTCGCGACCCGCCTCGCCACGGTCTGCCAGCGGGTGGTCGCCACCGACATCAGCAAGGACGCGGTTCGTTGCGCGCGCGTCAACGCGCTGCTCAACCGCGTCGAGCACCGGATGGACGTACGCCACGGCGACCTCTATGAGCCAGTGTCGGGCGAGCGGTTCGAGGTCGTCCTGTTCAGCCCGCCTTACTTCCGTCGCGAGCCGACCACCATGACCGAGCGGGCCTTCTTCGCCACAGATATCCGGGACCGCTTCGCGGCCGGACTCCAACAGCACCTCGTCGACCACGGCCGAGGCTTCGTGCTGCTGTCCTCGGACGGAGACGAAACGGGGTTCCTCAGGAGCTTCCGAGATGCCGGGCTCGAGACCGCGGCTGTCCACCGCGCCAACCTGGTGAGCGAGTTCATCACGATCTACCGGCTGAGCGCCGAGAGGTAGCGCTTCGATGACAGGAAGCCTCAACCCGACCCCCGAGCCTGCTGGGTCCCAACCCTCGTCTAGAACCCCGAGACCTCCGGGCGCTGGTAGCGCATCAACCGCTGCAGGAATCTGAGCTCCAGCGGGAACCCGTAGACCTCGTGCCGGTACCTCCAACCTGAAAGCAGCCGCAGTGCCGCGCGCCAGACGCCACGAAGACGGGCGTCGGTGGTCGTCGGATAGTAGGCCGCGAGCACGCTTTCGAAGTCGCGGATTTTGCGCCGCAGCTCCGCAGGGATCCAGGGCAGTCCGTCGCTACGGCGTTGCGAGAAGTCGGACCAGCGCGGCGACACCCATTCGTCGAGCGTCTCGGGGAAGCGAAACCCCGCCTCCACGGCCCGGTCCAGTAGATCGCCGGAGAGCGGCACCGGAGTATACAAGTACAAGATGATCTCGGCATCCGGGTTGACCTTCTTGAGCCGGCGAACGAAGCGCAGCGTGCACTCGACGTCGCCGACCGGATCGGGCGGCGAGCCCAAGACGAACGAGAACTCGGGCACGACGCCGAGGCTTCGCATGCGCTGGGCGAGCTCGATTGTCATCTCCGGCGTCAGGCGACCCCCCTTGTCCATCCGCTCGAGGGTTTCTGCGGACCCTGACTCGGCGCCGAGAAACACCATGCGCAGTCCCGATTCCTTCATCGTCATCCAGGTGCGATCCGAGTACTGCAGCAAGGTGTCGACCCGCGCCTCGCCCCACCATGAGACCCCGAGGTCGCGGATGCGTTCGGCGAATTCGCGGGTCCGCCGCTCGTGGACGAAGAAGTTGTTGTCGACCATCTCGACCGCGTCGACGCCCCAACCAGACCGATACCGCTCGACGGCTGCCGCCACCCGCCCCGGCGACTGGGCCAGCCATCGGCCGTCGACCAGGTTGACCACCGCGCAGAAGTTGCAACGAAAGGGACAACCATAGGAAGAGTTGTAGCCGATCGTGCGTGCGCCGAGGAAGGTCCGGCGCAGGTAGCTTTCCATCGGCACCTTCGCGAGATTCCACTGGGGAAGCTCCTCGGGGGCAGGTACTGGCGCCATCGGCTCGCTCACTGGCTCGCTACCGGCCACGACCATCGCCAGACCGGCGACACCCCGCGGATCGGCGCCGTCTCGAATCCTGTCGATCAGCTCGGCGAACGAGTACTCGGCGTGTCCGCGCAGGACGAAGTCGACGAAGCCGGACCGCAGGCAAGCCTGCCAGTGCTCGGTAGGAAAGTAGCCGCCCCAGATCACGATCAACCTGGGGTGGCGCCGCTTCAACTCACGACAGATCGCGGTCGCCTGCTCGAGCTGAGGCCCGGGCATCACGGTCACACCGAGGAGCACCTCGCCATCGAGACTCCGGATGAGGGCGTCGAGCGCCGAGCCGGGATCCTGCTCGAGGTTGCCGTCGACGATACGGTACTCGACCCGATTCTCGAGCACAGCACCGAGCGCGAGCAAAGACATCGGCAGGATCGGTTTTGCATTGGCCGAAGATCGTGGATTGAACAGGATCACGTTCGGCGGCGACGTTCTTGCGCTCATCGGCTCACCATCCCATCGCTCACCATCCCACACCTGTTCGGTCCGCCGGCCGCCAGCCCCGGCCACTCGCCTTCCCGACCTCGGTTTCTGCGCGCGCGAGCCTCATCCCGATCCGCCCGTGCATCGTCTTCAGCCAGGATTGGAGCCGCTCGATGGAAGGGAGCCGCCCGCTCTGACTCGCCCGGTGCAGGGCGACGCTGCCCTCGATCCAACGCACCGCGTTGTGGTAGTAGCGCGCCGAATGGCGACCCTCGATCCGCAGATCGCGATCGGTACGCTGCGCCCACGGGCGATCGGTGCGGATCGCGCCGGCAACCTCGTCGTAGTAGGAAGTGCCTTTGATCGGATAGGCAACGGTCGTCAGATAGACATCGGGCGCGCAGGCTTTGAGATGCTCGATGGTCGCCGCGATATCGGAGGCCTCCTCGCCGTCGTAGCCGAGCATGATGAACATCCCGACCTCGATTCCGGCGGCCTGGAGCAGGCGGGCCTTCGCTCGAACGTCTTCGACAGCAGTCCGCCGCTGCATTCGGTCGAGGATGCGCTGGGACCCGCTCTCGGACCCGATCCACAGTCGCCAGCACCCGAGCCCGACCAGCGCCTCGACCACCTCCGGATCGATCCGGTCGGCGCGACTGATGCATTCGAAGGGAATGCGGATCGCGCGTCGTTCGAGCTCGCCAGCAAGCTCGAGGATGAAACGACGATCCAAGGTGAAGACATCGTCGGCGAACCACAGCTGATCGGGAGCGTAGCGACCCAGGAGCCACTGGATCTCGTCGGCGACATCCGACGCCGCCCGTCGCCGGTAGCTTCGTCCGTAGACCGAATGGCTGCACCAGGCACAGGTGTACGGACACCCACGCGCGGTGATCAGCGACAGGGAGCCCTTGCCATGGTGGCGCTTCCACACCTCGAGGTAGCGGTCGCAATCGATCGCCTCGCGGTCGGGCCAGGGCTGGCCGGAGAGATCGCCGATCAGCTTCCGGGGACCACCGTTCACCAGCCCGCCCAGGCCATCGGCGACGATCACTCCGGGAGTCCCGGCGACACTCGCGGCGCCGCCCGCGCTCAGCCGTGGCACGATCTCTTCGAGCGTCAACTCGCCCTCGCCCACCACCACGACATCGACGCCGAAGTCCAGGTACTCTTGGGCGTATTGCGCGGGCTCCGGCCCACCGAGGATGGTCGGGATCCCGGCACGACGGCACTGCTCGATCATTCTCAAGACGTTGAACTTGGTCATCAGGTTGGCGGAGAGCCCGACCACCCGAGGTCGTCTTGCCTCGAGCACCTGCTCGAACTCCGACCGCGACCGGAAGGTCGAATCGAACACCTCGACCGACATCCCGGCGCGCTTGAGGTGCGACGAGAGGTAGAGCAATCCCAGGGGTGGGTACGGCTTCATGATCCGCCGCTCGAGCTCATCCTCGACCAGGCAGTAGCCGTGAGCGAGCAGCAGGTCGGGGCGTTCGGATGCGAGTCGATTCATCGCTGCTCTATCGGTTGCGGCGTCGGCCGGCTGGCCTCGGCGGCACTGAGCTCCGGCCCGGGGATCCTGGTAGGACGCGGAGCCGCGAGTCCGAGGTGATCGAGCCTTCGTCGCTCGACCGGCAAACGCAACAGGCTGACCGCAGCGCGCGCCGCGGCGCCCAGGTGTCTTGGACGCAGACGGCGCGGGCTCCGCAAGCTCGCCAGCAACGTCGCGGCGGACCGCCGCGCGCGAAACTCGAGGTGGAGAACCCGGTGCAACTGCCGGTAGAAATCGGAGACGAACGGACCCTGATACATCATGTCGAGGTCTGCCGAGTCCACCCAGTGGTCCTTCTCTAGGAGCTCCTCGCGCACCCGCTCGTGGAACTTGGTTCCCGGAAGGGGGTAGGAGACCGACACCCCGATGTCGTTGGGCAAAACCTCCCTGACCAGCGAGAAGGTCCGCTCGATGTCCTCCCGGGTCTCGCCGGGGTAACCGAACTGCAAGAACAGACCGACTTGGATTCCCGCCGCGCGGAGCCGCGTCGAAGCCTGCCGGATCTGTTCGACCGTGGTGCCCTTCTCCATGGCGTCGAGGATCCGCTGCGACCCCGATTCCGCGCCCATCCACACGTTCTCGCAGCCGGCCCGGGCCAAGGCATCGACCTCGCCCGCGCGTAGCAACAGATCGGGGCGGGACAAGCACTTGAACGGCAGTCGCAAGCCGCAACTCTCCAGCCGATCGGCGAGCTCGCCAATCCAACCGGGGCGCAGCCCGAAGATGTCGTCCATGAACCAGAGATGGTCCGGGGCGTAACGCTCCGCGAGTCGCTGCATCTCGAGCACGACGTTCTCCGGCGAACGACTGTGGTAGCGCTGACCCCAGATCGGTTTGGCGCACCAGTTGCAGTGGTACGGGCAGCCTCGGGTAGTCACCATGTTGAGCGAGAAGAGGCCGTGTCGCGCCCTCCAGGCGTGCCGGTAGCGATCGACATCGACCAGGTCCCAGGCCGGCAGTGGCAGGGAGTCGAGGTCGGAGATCGGCGGCCGGCGCACCACCGGCTGGCCGCGACGGCCGACGACCCCGGCGATCGTGTCGCCCTCCCCCAGTTTCCCCGCCTCGAGTCTCGCGAGGAGCTCGACCAGCGACTCCTCGGCCTCGCCGACGAGGACGTAATCGGCCCCCCCTTCGAGATAAAGGTCGGGGCAGTCGCTGGCGTCCGAGGAAGCGACAATCACCACGCCTGCCGTCCGCCGCGCTGCCGCGATCATCGACAGCGCCTCTTCCCGGATCCGTGACAGACACATCTTGGAGAGATAGTTGAAGCTGTCCTCGTAGAGAACGACGACCTCCGGCAGGTTCCGCTCCAACGCTTCGCTCCACGCGAACGAGGACTCGGCGAGCGTGGCGTCGAACAGCGCCACTTCCCAGCCATGAGCACGCAGCACACTGGCCGCGTATAACGTCGCCAGCGGCGGATACGGCTGCATCGCCTGTCGCAGCTTGGGATCGAGACGCAACGAGTAGGCCTGGCCCAGAAGAACCTTGGCCTTGCCGGTTCGCCGCGTGCTCATCGATTTTCCCGCGAGCGCGGATTCAGGGCCAAGCCCCGATTCCGGCCCGGCGAGCCAAGGTGCGGAGACCGGGACGGGGACGCGGTCTCGCGGTCGGACGTGAGGGTCGCCTCGCGGTAGCAGGCGAGGGTCAGGCGCGCGGTCTCCCCCCAGCAGAAGCGCCGAGCGCGCTCCCGACCGGCGACGACCAACTCGTCCCGGAGGCGCTGGTCGCGCAGGACGCGGTGAATCGCCCCGCGTAGTTCCTCGACGTCCAGTGGGTCGACCAGCAGCGCCGCGCCCTCGAGATTCTCGATCATCGCGCTGTTGCGGCTCGCGACCACCGGGGTCGCGCAGGCCATCGCTTCGAGCGGCGGGAATCCGAACCCCTCATGCAACGATGGGTAGACCAGGGCGCGGGCTCCGGAGAGGAGCGCAGGAAGGTCGGCCGAGTCGACGTAGCCCGTCAGATGAACCCGATCGCCCAGGCCATAGCGGCGCACCATTTCGACCAGGTCAGAGCACCCCCAACCGTGCCGGCCGACCAGTACCAGGTCCTCGAGCAAATCTCCGGTCCGCGCGAGCGACTTGTAGGCCTCGAGCAGTCGGCTCACATTCTTTCTCGGTTCGAGCGTGCCCAAGAACAACAAGTAACCTCGCGGCAGACCGAGGCGCTCCAAGGTCTCGACGATCACACCGTTCTCCACGGGCCGGAAGCTCTCCGAGATCCCCGGTCGCACCACCCGGATCTTGGCCGGGGAAACCGCCGGAAAGAGGCGCACAAGGTCCTCCTTGGCGCTGCCTGACGGCACGGTAACGAGGTCGGCCCGCGCAATGCTCCGGCGCACGCCGAAGCGATAGGGCGCGCTTCGGCGCAGTGGGATATGGCACTCGGGGTGGGTGAAAGAGGTCATGTCGTAGACCGTCAACACCTGGGCGACCCTGCGCGCGGCCAGCGGCAGCAAAAAGGAGGGGGAATGGAGGACATCGAGCCGGTGCCAAACCGCCAGCATCGGCAGCAGCAGCTGGTGAAAAAACAGCCTCGATGCCCGCGGCCGGCGCGACCACGAGACCACTCGGTCTGCGAGCGGGTGGTTGCGAAAGGTCTCGAGGTCCTCGCGATTGACGAACAGGACGAACCTTTCGCCACTTCCGACCACGGCAAGCGCATCGACCAGAGAGTGAAGGTAGCGGTCGACTCCGGTCGGTTCCGGCAGCAGCGCGGTCAAGTCGACGCCGATCCGCAGCGGAACCGCGCGAACACTACCCTCGATCGTCACCGCTTGCTCGCCGGGGAGCCCCGCCGCCGGCTCAAGGGGATCTCGAGAGTATGATGGGTAATACCACGCTCGCCTCGTCAAACCGTTGTGGCAGACGGAGATGCGATGCTCGCCCGTCACCAGCCTCACCAGCAAGGCATTCCCGACTTCGAGTCTGACACAGAACAGCGGCTGGACCGGGCGATCCTGCGCACCCCTCGCGTATTCCGATCTCTTCGACCACCCGCTCTCGGTCACCGAGATCCACCGCTTCCTCGACGCGGTCCGTGCCCCGCAGACAGCGGTGGCGGTCGCCGTCGCGCGCCTCGTCGAGCACGCCAGGGTGTCGGATCACGGGGGCCGCTTCGGTCTCGCAGACCGCCGGGATGTCGGCGCCATCCAGCGACGGCGCGCCCGCCTGGCCGCCGCGCGATGGCCGAGGGCGCGGCGGTATGCGACCGCGATCTCCCGGGTCCCCTTCGTCAAGATGGTGGCGGTCACCGGCGCGCTCGCGCTCGGCCAGGCCGCCGACAGCGACGACATCGACTTGCTGATCGTCTGCCGCCACGGACGGGTCTGGATCGCCCGACTGTTCGTCGTCCAGCTGGTGCGATTGGCGCGTCTGCGCGGAGTCAAACTGTGCCCGAACTACCTGGTCAGCGAGCTCGCGCTCCAGCTCGCCGCCGATTCGCACCTGGGCTCCTTGTACGAAGCGCGTGAGCTGGCGCAAATGGTGCCGGTGGCCGGCGGGACCACCTATGCGCGCCTGCGCGACGAGAACTCGTGGCTGGAAGCCTGGTTACCCAACGCGGCGGGACCGCCTCCAGGGTACGACGCCAACATCCCGGATGCGGGCGGATCGGCCCTTCTCGAGCGCCTGCTCGGCGGCGGTCTCGGCGATCGCCTGGAATCGATCATCCGCCGGCGCAAGATCCTCGAGATCTCGAGCTCGACCGGCCCGGCAGCCGAAGTCGAGCTTGGCCCGGAAGTCTGCAAGGGACACCAGCACGGTCACCGGCGCACGATCGAGGAGGCCTATTGCCGGCGGCTCGCCGCCCTGTTCCCGATCGACGAGTTCCCGACCGACGGGCCGAGCCGTGAATCCGCCGCGGTCTGAGCCGGGCCACGCTGATGCACCGCCGCGCCGCCATCCTCGCGCTGATCGCGAGCCTCTATCTCGCACTCTCGTTGTCGTTGCCCCCGCAGGTTTTCTGGTCGCCCGACGAGGGCTCCAAGTTTCTCCAGATGACCGCCTTCTCGTGGAACCACGGGCTCGAGGCCGAAGTCGTCTATCCCGGTCGCTTGCTCGACCCGATGTACGACTTCTACCCCCGCCGTCTCGCCCGCGAGCATCCATTCCACGAAATCAGCTTGACCTACCCCCAACCACGACCGGGAGGTGGTGTCGACTTCAACTGGAGCTCAGCATTCCCGTTGTTGTCGCGACCGTTCTACCAACTGATGGGACTACGGGGTCTGACGGTCATCCCTTGGCTCGCGGCGCTCGCGACCGCCGCCCTCGCCGGCTCGATCGCCCGTCGGGTCGGGGCCAGGGAGGGGATCTGCCAGGCGGCGACGATCATCACCGCGTTCGCCAGCCCGGTGCTGTTCTACGGGCTGGTGTTCTGGGAGCACACCGCCGCCGTGGCCAGCGGCCTTGGCGCCCTCGCGCTGGTGCTGCGGCCGCCTGATCGGCGACGCGACGGACTCGCCGTAATCCTGCTGGTGATCGCCGTGCTGTTGCGTCACGAGATGGTGCTCTTCGGTTCGGCCTTGATCGCCGCCACGGCGTGGGCGCGACGGCCCTGGGTCACCGCGGGGCCTGCGCCTTCACCCAGGCGCCGTCGTCGGTTAGCGCTTGCCCTCGCCATCGTCGTACTCGTTCTGGCTCTCGGCCACGGCTCGCCCGAGCTCGGCGTCCTCATCGATTCGATGACCGCGACCGAACGGATGCTGGCCGGCACCATGCTCGACCTGTTCGGCTCTCGCCACTTCTGGTCACGCATCGACGAACGGCTGATCGCGATCTTCGTCGGCGCCCCGCTGCCGGGCACTCCGCCGCTGCCGCGGCCCCTCGCGGCGGCCGCGGCAGGCGGCATCGCCTTGGCTGCCGCCGCCGCGGTCTGCCGCGGTCGCTGGCGGCTACGGCTGGCGCTGGTCGGGCTTCTGCCGATCCTGGCCGCGCTCGCCTGGACGGTCAGCTCACCGATCCGCTTTCGGGTCGTGCACGCGTTGTTTCTCCCCGTTCCTCTCATGCTACTGAGCGTGCCGTACGCGCTCCGGGGGCTTCGCGACCCGGTCGCGAATCGACGGCTGCTTGCCACGACGACCCTGGCGACGCTGGGGCTCGGCACCGTAGCCTCGCTGCCCCTCCTCTTCGGCGGGATGGAGTGGGGTAACCGCTACCTCCTGGTGCTCTATCCACTGGGTATCGTCGGCGCGCTGCTCTTCGTCGAAGAGCTCGGGTCCGGCGACGGCCAGGGATACCGCCACCTGCTCCTCGGGCTCATGGTCGCTGCCGTCACCCTCGGCGCGCTGTTCGAGCTCCGCGGCTGGCGCGAGCTGCGTTCGGCAAAGGGTGACCTCCTGCAGTACCGCGAAGAATTGGCGAAGAGCGGTGCCCTGACCGTCACCGACCTCTATTGGCTGCCAAGCTCGCTCGCCACCACCTTCGTCGAGCAACCGATGTTCGCGGTGGCGGAGCCGGCGCGGCTCGCCGACTGGTTGAGGCTCCGGGGTGGTGCCGTCGAGAGATTCAGGGTCGTGACCCGGGCGCCGAGCCTCGAGGAGCTCGAGCCTTGGATCGCGGCGGCGCGCACCCGGGATCTGGCTCTGTTCGCAGACACCACGGTAGCCGGCCTCCGCTTTCTCAGCTTCGCGCCCGTCACCGGTCCGACCGCTGAGGAGTTCCGATCTCTGGTGCGGACCCCGTGAGGCCAACTCGGTGAGGCCAACGACCCTGACCGCGCCGCTCTTGGTGCTCGCCCTGTCCCTCGCGCTCTACATCACCACTCTGGCGCCGACCGTCTACAACCTCGACAGCGCCGAGCTCACCACCGCGTCGTACACCGGCGGCTTGGTGCGTTCGACCGGCTATCCGCTCTACCTGCTGGTCGGACGCTTTTGGTCGAGACTGCCGATCGGCGACGTCGGTTATCGAATGAACCTGCTGAGCGCGCTCTGTGGCGCTCTGACCCTGGTCGTGCTCGAGCGCCTGCTCGCCAAGCTCGGCGTCGGTCCGTGGGCGCGGGCGGGCGCCGTCGGACTGCTCGCGGTCTCCCACTTCTTCTGGGCACTGTCCCTGATCGCCGAGGTCTACACGCCCCAAACACTCATCCAGTGCGCCTTCATGTGGTCCCTGCTCCACTGGCTAGAGCACCCACGGGAACGCCACCTCACCCTGGTCGGCACTTGCCTGGGGTTGGGTTTGGCCCATCATCTGGCAACGGTGTTGTGGGCGCCCGGAGTGCTCTGGGTACTCGCTCGACAGCGGCGCTCGCGGCGTTGGCGCCATCTGGCGCTGGCGCTTCTGCCGGTGGTCGGCGGCCTGGCCCTCTACTTCTATCTAACCCTGCTCCAGCACTCCGCGCCGGCGTTCGACTACGTCGGCGAGTACAACGCCGGGGGTCGCTTCCAGCGGATCGATCTTTCGACCCTATCCGGAATGTGGTGGCTGGCTTCGGGGCAGCGCTTCGCGAGCGACTTTGGGGGGTACGACGCCAGCGGTCTGCTCGTTCAGCTGGGAAGGTTCCTGGTCGAGCTGTGGCGTGCGTTCGCGGCGATCGGCATCGGCCCCGGGCTCCTCGGCGCGTTCGTACTGACGCGACGGCGCCCCGATTTCGGCGGGGCGCTACTGCTGATGTTCGGCGCGCACACCGCGTTCTTCGCCTCCTACCGGGTCATCGACAAGAGCACGATGTTCCTGCCCAGCTACTTGATCTGGGCGGTGTGGTTAGGCGTTGGCTACCAAACGCTGTTCGATTGGATCCGTGAGGAATCGAACGAGCGCTGGGTCGGCTCAGCTCTCGCGTTGGTGCGTGGGCTGGTACTCGCTGGAGTCGTGTGGGCAGGGCTGCGCGGCGGCGGGGTCGATCTGTCCAACGACTGGAGCGCGCGCCACCGTGGCGAGAGAGTGCTCCGGTTCATGGAGCCGAACGCCCTGCTGTGCGCGGGCTGGGCAACGGCCCCGGTCGTCGAGTACTTGCAGCTCGTCGAGCACCAGCGCGCCGACGTGCGGACGATCAACCGGTTCTTGATCTCGGACGAGAATCTCTGGCCTTTTCTCGAGGTCGAGGTCGAGCGGCGACCGGTTTACCTGGACGCGCCGACGCTCGGAACGCCCGCGCTCGAGGTCGTCGCCGACGGCCCTCTGTTTCGCGTGGTGCGGCGAGCCTCTATCGAGCGGCCCGCGGGGCAGGGGCCCGCGGACCAGGGACCTTGACTTTGTGCTAGCGTTCTCAAAACGGCTCGCCAGCAGCCCTCGAGGCCGATCACTCCAAGAAGCTCTCCCCATGCGCTTGGCCTACCGCTCTATCGTCGCCCTGCTGCTGTGCCTCGCGGGCAGCGTGGCGCTGCCGTTTCTGTCCCTCGACTCAGCGCCATTCCACTGGCAGCTGTTCGCTCAAAGCTACGACAAGTGCGTCGCGGACAAGACGACGCTGTGCCTGAGCGACGGTCGGTTCCAGGTTCGCACGCTGTGGTCCTCCCAGGGCGGGGCCGGCCAAGGACAGGCGGTCGCGCTGACCGGGGACACCGGATACTTCTGGTTCTTTGACAAGAACAACGTCGAAATGGTGATCAAAGTGCTCAACGCCTGCTCGATCAACAACGCCTTCTGGGTGTTCGCAGGCGGTCTGACGGACGTCCGCGTGGAGATGTCGGTCATCGACACCGAGACCGGAGTCCCGCGCGGCTACCAGAACCCGCTGAACACGCCCTTCCAGCCAATCCAAGATACCCGGGCCTTTTCAACCTGCCCCTGATCGCAAGCCCAAGCGCGAGCGACGAGCGCGAAGCTCCATTCGACCGCGCCGCAACCGACTACGACACACGGTTCAGCCACACCGCTCTCGGCCGGTGGCTCCGGGCTCGAGTTCACTCTCTGCTCGATCCCGTCTTCTGTCGTCCCGGCCACATCCTGGACCTTGGTTGCGGGACCGGCGAGGACGCGCTGTGGTTGGCCGGCAAGGGCCTCGAGGTCACTGCTGTCGATCGCTCGGTCGCGATGGTCGAGCAAGCCCGAAGCAAACTCGCGCGCGCCGGCCACTCGGAGTCTGTTCGCTGCCTGCCAATGGATCTGGACAAGGCCGAGACCGCGCTCGACAACGTCGTGCCCAACGCCGTTGGACACATCACCGGCGCCCTGTCCAACTTCGGCGTCTTCAACTGTCTGTCGGATCGTCCGGCGTTGGCGCGCGCGCTCGCGTCCCGGCTCCCGGCGGGCGCTCCCCTGGCCGTGGTGGTCATGGGCCGCTGGTGCCCGTGGGAGATCTGCTCTCACGCGATCCGCGGAGACCTGCGTCGAGGCTTCCGGCGTCTCGCTTCGAGCGTCACCGCCGAGATCGCGGGGGGGCCCGCGTTTCGCGTCGACTACCCGAACCCTCGCCGACTGGCCAGCGACTTGATGCCGGGATTCCGGCTTCGTCGAACCGTCGCTCTCGGCGTGCTTGTGCCCCCGAGCTACCTGTCCCACTGGGTTGACCGCTGGCCGCGGGTCTTCCGCCTGGCGGCGCGCCTCGAGGTCCGCCTCGCAGGCACAGCACCGGTCAACCGCTGGGGCGACCATTTCCTGGCGCTGTTCGAGAGGACATCCGGATCGTCGTCATGACCGACCGCGACCCGTGGTCGTCGCCCGCGACAGGACCGGTGTTCATCGTCGGTTGCGCCAAGTCAGGGACCACCCTGCTCCAGGCCCTGCTCGACGGCCACCCCGAGCTCCTGGTGATGCCCTCCGAGCTCAACGTCTTCCGCTTCTCGGATCACCCGAGCCGGCTTGGGTTCCGCAAGCTCGGCCGACTCGTCGAACCGCCGGCGATCGCCGAGGCGATGCTCGACCAGCTGTTCTTCCTCCAGGTGCGAGACCCCGAGCGACTGGCGCGGCTCGAACGCCGGATCCGCGTCGACCCTCCTCACGACTTCTCGCCGCTGGACCCCGAGGTCTTCGTACACACCGTCCTCGCCCCCCCGGCGCTGCGGTCCCATCGCGAGATCTATCGGCGCTTCTTCGAGGCGCTGCTCGCCGCCACCGGTCAAGCGAGCGGTGACCTCGCGACCCGGAGATGGGTCGAGAAGTCGCCGCACCAAGAGGAGTACGCGCCGCTGTTGCGGGAGTGGTTCCCGAACGCCCGCTTCCTCCACGTCGTCCGCAACCCCTATGCGACCCTGCGCGCGCTAAGACGAGTCGCGACCGGCGACCACCTGGTCGGCCGCACGCCTCGCTATCCTTCGCTGCGCCCATCCCTCCGGGAGCTGCGATCGTCCTACGAACTGGCCGCCGTCAACCGGCGGAACCTCGGCGAATGCTACCGAGTCGTTCGCTACGAGACCCTGGTGAGCGATCCGACCTCGGTGCTCGCCGAGCTCGCCGCCTTTCTCGGGATCGCAGGCGCCGACATCCGCCTCGAGCCGACTCTTCTCGGCCAACCGTGGACCGGCAACAGCACGTCTGGAAGACGCTTCTCGGGCATCGATCACACGCCGCTCGAGGACTGGCGGTCCGAGATCACACCCTACGAGATCGCCCTCGTCAACCGTCACCTCGGCCAGGCATTGAGGGACTACGACTACGAGGTCGTGCCGCTCGAACGGCGCCCGGAGGCCTGGCGGCGCAATCGACGCGAGCAATGGTCGACCTACTTCGCCAACCGCGTCCAACTCTTGGCCGCAGCGCGATGACCGGCGGACCTCGGGTGCACCGACGAGGGCGACGCGAGATTCGCGGTCACGGCGCCACCCATCGGCGAGTTCCCCGAACCGCCCGGCGCAGGAGGTGACGTCCCGCGCCCCAACCGAACGCTCCAAGGCAGCAGAGGTGGTGCACCTGGTGAAACGCGAACGCCGGCAGCGCCAGTCGCCAGCCGCCGACCCTCGCGAACAGTCTGACGAGACCGGCCTGAGACCACAACGAGAGGGCGAGCAACGGCACCAGCACCGCGAGCACAACGGGGTTGGCGGAGACGAGAGCCCACGTCACGATCAGCGGACTCGCGAGCACCAGCGGTGCTAACAGCGCGGCGAGCCGCTGCGACCAGCGCAGGTTGAGGTCGTCCGAAAGGTGGCCGGTCTCGAAGATCAACGCGGTCCATGGCAGCGCCCGCCTCACGATGTCCGCTTCGAGCACTCCGCGAAGCGTCCAACGTTTCAGGTGCCGCACTCGCAAGTCGGGATCCAGACGAGTGGACCCGCAAGCCCTAAGACGCAGCCCGAGCTCGAGATCCTCGATCATCGGCAGCGGGTAGCGTCGCTCGTCGAAGCCGCCGACCGCCAAGAAGTCTTCTCTGCGAACCGCGCCGCAGCCGGCCCAGAACGTGGCGCAGTCGGTTCGAGCGGTTTGGTGGAAGTAGTGGTGGCGCAGGTTCATGTAGCGGGTGAAGAAGCCGGGCAGGGGGTCGTCGTCGTACGAGCCACACAGGCTGACCAGCCCCCGGTCGCCGTCGAACGACGACCGCACTCGCTCTATGAGGTCAGGGTGAGGCACGCAGTCGGCATCCAGGAACAGCACCACGTCGCCAGCACTCGCGAGCGCCCCGGCGTTTCTGGCCTCGGCGGGTCCACGGCGGCCATCGAGCCTCAGCACCGATACGCCGCCGGCGGCCGCGGCCGCGGCGGTGGCATCGGCGGAACCCGCATCGACGACCACGACCTCGGCCTCGCCAGCCTGGGGAACGAGCGCCCGTAGCACCGCCGGCAAGCTCGCGGCGGCGTCATGGGCGGGGATCACAACGCTGATCCGCGTCGACAATCGGCACGCACCCAACGTCGTCACGGCTTGCCGGGCTTCCATCTCAAGGTCTCGACACCCGAACGCCGAAAGCCGGGGCCCGCGCGGCGGAGTTCGACTCCGGAATCGAAGAGTGTTTTCGGTGGCGAGCGAAGGCCATGTCCGATGGGATCTCCGCTGCAACCACGATTAGACCCCTGAGCCGAGTTCGTCCCAGCCTCGTCGCAGCACATCGGCAGAAGATCGAACGGCCCGCTGGCCTCCGCGGGTCGTGGATGCCCTCGGGACACCGAGCGTAGCTCGGGCGCCCAGTGAGCATCGTAGACCGGAGCGTAGCGGAAGCCGCAAGACTTCGTTCGATGCCTGGCAAGCGGCCGTACCCGCCCGCCGCGGAGCGATCCCGATAGGGACCGGGGCGGCGCGACCTACTCGAGGCGCTCGCGCAGCCTCTCGTACACCTCGCGGCGATGGCCGAGGGCGACAACGAGAATCTCCAGCCGGCTCTCGACCACGCGATAGACGATTCGGAAGTCACCGGTCCGCCACGACCGAAGGCCCTTGAGCGTCAGCTGCAGAGCTTTCCCGTGCTCGGGCTCCGCGGCCAGCTTCTCGACGGCGGCCAGGACGCGGCGGCGGATGGCGGGATCGAGCCTGCGAATGGCTCGCGCGGCGCTAGTCGGGTACTGAAGTGTCCAGGCCATCCCAGACCTCGTCGTGACCCAGTAGTTCGCCGGCTGTCGCTTCCGCCAGGCCCCTCTCGATCGCCTGGGACAGCTCGCGATCGGCCAGGACCTCCAGCGTCTCGAGCAACCCCTCGTACTCGCTCACGGACACCAACACGCCGGCCGGGCGTCCGGAGCGGGTGATCACGACGGGTTCGCCTACTGCCTCGACTTCGGCGAGCAGCCTGGCGAGATGAGTCTTGGCCTGGGACAGCGGAACGGTAGACAAGGGAGAGTTCCTCCAAGGACCAGATAATAGGCCGATATTTTGGTCCATCCCCATCCCGGCACGAGGGCGTCCTCGGCTAGCCGTCGGCCATCTCGCTCATGCAGTCGTGCTCCTGTTTGCTACGGCGTTGATCCCGGCGACGCTGGTGCCGGCGCAGCGAGCAATCCGTCAGGATCCGAGCACCGCGCTGAGTAGCGCGACCTAGGAGCGAGGCTCAGGTCGCGACCTCCGGATAGACAGCGAGGCCCTGGGCCTGCGCGATGCGCGCCATCGTGCGGTCGTAGGTGAGCAACGTGCCGGCGCCGACGCCGAGAGCGAGGGCGAGATGGAGGGCATCGGCGGCACGCAGCGCGACGCGCTCGCTGACGAGCAGCAGCCGTTCGGCGTCGCGGTGAGTCGAGCCGAGGAGGTCGAGGCGGCGGAAGGCTCCCTCTGCCAACGTCGCGAGGATTCTGCGGTGGACGCGGCGGGAAGCGGCGGCGGGTAACGAGCCTTCACGGCTGCGCCGGGCGAGCGCCGACGCAACCTCCGTCACCGCTAGATCCGAGACCAGCAGATCGTCGCGCCCAGCGATACGGCTATTGAGATCCTCGCTTCCTTCCTCCGGGAGAAACAGCTTGGCGAGGGCGCTGGCGTCGCAGTAGAGCGGACCGACAAGCGCCGCGCTCTCCCGCTCGTCAGAGGCGGTCGGCACGATCCTCCATCACGGCCGCCGAGAGCGGCGGCTCGAGACGCGGCAGTGTGCGGCGAAAGGCGGCGAGATCGGGGAACGGCCGCGCCGCGCTGAAGGCCGGCGGTGCCAGGCGTGCGACCGGCTCGCCGCGGTCGGTGATGACGATCTCTCGACCCTTCTTGACCTCGCGGAGGAGAGCCGAGAGATTCTGACGGACCTCCCGGATACCGGCGGTGCGCATGCAGCGAGTGTGCTACATGTTGCACATTCATGCAAGGCCGGGGCGCGCAGCGAACCGAACCGCAGCAGAGCCGACGAGGAGGCGGAGCTCCTGGCCGACGGCTCGCAACAGCGCGGACAACTCGATAGAAACAGAGGCAGGGCAAACCCGAACTAGACTTACGAGATGATCCATCGGCGATTCCTCCCCGCCGGGTTGCTGTTCATCCTGCTGCCCGGCGCGATGTCGGCGTTGGACGACCCTACGCCACTCCTCATCGGAGTACCCGAGATCGACGACGGGGCCGTCGCGACCTGGCGGGCACTGACCTGGGAGGACTTCAACGGTGAGATCGGTCGCTTCCGGCGAGAGGCAGCGGGAATCCTCGCCCAGGTCTTCGTCGACCAGGTGGCCTTCGACTTCGAGCCAAGCGGTCCAGACGGCGAGGTCACCGCCCGCCTTCAGCGGCTACGGGTGTACGCGGCGATGAATCGACTGGAATCGAAGTACAAGGCCGGCTCTCGAAGCGAATGGACGCTAGCCCATGAGCAGGGGCATTTCGACATCACCGAGGTGTGCGCGCGGCGGCTACGCGGCGAGCTCAGCACGGCCGAGCTCTCGGCTCGTGCAGACACCGAAGAGCTCGCCGGTCAGGCGCTCGCCCAGCAGATCGAGCGTCTCTACCGACAGTCTGTCACCAGCTGCGATCAGCTCCAGAGTCGCTACGACGGCGAGACGGTTCATGGCACCAAGAAGTCACGTCAGAAGAAGTGGTGGCAGACCATCGAGCAGTGGTTGGTCGAGACCGAGAATCGCTGACGAGCACCTCGTCATCAGCGCCCCTCATTGCCACCACTGGAGCGACTCACTTGCACCCACACACCCGTCTCTTTGTTCTCGTTCTTCTCGCCGGATGCGGTCGCGACCCGGGCCTCGATGTGAAGCCCATGGCCAACCCGCTGACTTCGGCCGACGCCGTGACGCCACCGATCACCGATGAAGTCACCTGCTTGGAGAAGTCGGTCGAGGGTGCGGCGAATCTCCCGGGGCTCGATCCAAACGTGCCGGCCCGCGATCTTGGGGTCTCGAGGCCTCTACACGGAGGCCTGATAGCGACAGGCGGAGTGCGGCGCCGAGTGGTCGCCGGGGTGCTTCCTGCATAGCGGATGTCGGCACGATCGTCGCCGGATGGGGCGCCCACCCTGCTACGCTGCCCGAAACCACAGGGAGACCACCGATGACGCGCTCGACGAGGCTCGACCCCGCCCGATTGCTCTTGACCGCGCTGTTCGCGCTCGCCTGCGTGTTGCCGGGTCTTTCCGCGCCGGCTTCGGGCCAGCTCCGTTCCGGGGCTCTCCAGGGGCGCGAGCTACGACCAGCCGGCGACCTGGTGATCGATCGCGCCACCGGCCGGCCCGCGGTAGGCGCGATGGGAATGAACATCGTGCGCAGCCCCGACGCTCTTGCAGCCGACGGCGGCGGTCGCTTCCTGGTGGTTGTGTGCTCGGGCTTCGGCGTTCGCTTCGACGCCGCGACCAACAGCGGCCAGCAATCGCTGCAGGTGATCGATCTCGGGCTCGAGCCGCCCCAGGTGGTGCAGAATGTCTACTTCCCCGCGCCGCAGAGTGCCTCGGTGGGAGCGGTGTTCGACCACCGCGCGGCGAGCGACGGCAGCTACCCGCTCTACGTCTCGGGCGGCGTCGAGAACCACGTCTGGGTGCTCACCTTCGACCCGGCAGCCGCGCAGCCCATCCGCGAAGTCTCGCCGGGTCCGGACACCCAGGTGGTGGCGGCCTCGATCTCGGTGGAAGGCTTCGCGCGCCAGGCGCCGAGCCCGCGTTACAACAACGACCGGGCACCAGTCTATCCGTTGGGGGTGGCGCTGTCGAGCGACGGCGAGACGCTCTACGCCGCCAACAACCTGGCCGACAACCTTGGCATCGTGCGCGATCTCCGCGGCCGGCGCGACCTGGTGACGGTCGATCTGCGGCCGACGCCCACCATCGACGCCCAGCCCTACGACGTGGTGACAGTCGTGCCGCGGGGCGGTCGTGAGCTGGTGTTCGTGAGCCTGTGGGCCACCGGCGAGGTGGTGCGCATCGATCCGCGCCGACCGCAACGCCGCGTGGAACGCATCCCGGTGGCCCGCCACCCGACCAAGATGTTGGCGTCGGCCGACGGCGCCCGGCTCTACGTCGCGTGCTCGAACGGCGACGCGGTGTCGGTGATCGACACCCGGAAGGGGCGTGAGGTCGAGCGCATCCACACCGGGCTGGTGGAACGCGACACGCTGCTCGGCGCGAGCCCCGAGGGCCTGGCTCTTGCCGCCAACGGCCTGCGTCTCTATGTCGCCAACGCCCACGCCTCGGCGCTCGCGGTGGTCGAGCTCTCGGACACAGCGCGTGGTGTTGAGCCTCGCGCCGGCGAGGACGAGGACTCCGAGGCCGGGGACGACGATTCCACCGACAGCCAGGTGATCGGCTTCGTGCCCACTGGCCTCTACCCGTCGGCATTGGCGGTTGCCAACGGTCGGCTGGTGGTGGCGAACGGCAAGGGCACCGGTTTCGAGAGCTCGTCGCTGGTGGTCACCAGAGACGGCCTCTTTCCCAACGCCCCCAACGAGCGTTTCCCGGTACGCAACCAGCGGCCGAGCGGCCAGGACATCAAGTCGCTGGTGGCCGGCAACCTGAGCGTAATGCGCGAGCCCGAGGGCCCGGCGCTGCTCGAGAGCACTCAGGAGGCGATGCGCGCTAACGGGCTACTCGGCGAGCGCAAGGAGAGCCTGTTCGACGGCCCTTCGCCGATCCGCCACGTCATCTATGTGATCAAAGAGAACCGAACCTACGACCAGGTGTTCGGCGACCTCGAGGCGGCCGGCGACGGCACCAGCGCGGACGGCGATCCGGAGCTCGCCATCTTCGGCCAAGGCGAGGCGGCACGGCGTCTGGGCGGCGCTCCCCAGCGCATCACCCCCAACCAACGCGCGCTGGCGCTGCGCTTCGGCCTGCTCGACCGCTTCTTCGTCAACGCCGAGGCGTCTCCCGACGGCCACAACTGGTCGACCGCGGCGTTCTCGTCCGACTACGTCGACAAGGCATTTCGTTGGAGCTACTCCGGGCGCGGACGCACTTACGACTTCGAAGGCTTCAACCGGCTGCCGTCGACCGAGCCGCGTCGCGACTCGCCGCCGCTGCTGCCAACGCCAGTGACGGTCGACGACATCTCCCGCTTCCTCGAGCGCTACATCCCCTACCGCCAGGGCGGGCGCGACATCGCCGAGCCCGAGTCGCTCTACCTGTGGGACGCGGCCCAGCGTGAGGGTCTCACCACTCGCAACTACGGCGAGTTCGTCGCCACCATCACCGAGGCGGACCTCGAAGCGTTCAATCGCAACCTGGCCAAGACCTACCCGGACCTTTCGCCGAACGTCCTGGCGCTACCCACCAAGCGTTCGCTCGAGCACGCCCACAGCCCCGCCTTCCGCAACTTCGACATGGAGACGCCCGACGTCATGACGGTTGCCAGCTACCAGGCAGCTCGCGCATCGGGCAACGTCGACGTGGCGATCATCGATCCCGGCCAGGGCGCGGCAGCAGCTCGCGGGGTCTCGCGCTACTCGGTGTGGCGCGAGGAGCTGCGCGGCTACATCGCCGACCTCGAAGCCGGTCGCGGCGACCACCTACCCAACCTCAGCATCGTGCGCTTGAGCAGCAACCACACTTCGGGGCTCAGCGTCGGCATGCCGACGCCGCAGTTCATGGTCGCTGACAACGACCTGGCAGTCGGGCTACTGGTGCAGGAGGTGTCCCATAGCCCTTACTGGCGCGACACCGCCATCGTCGTGCTCGAGGACGACGCCCAGAACGGCCCCGACCACGTCGACGGCCATCGCTCGCCGGCTCTCGTCATCAGCGCCTACAACCGTCGCGGCGCGCTGGTCCACGACTTCCACAACACGGTGAGCGCCATCCGCACCATCGAGCTGCTCTTGGGGATCGAGCCGATGAACGTGCTCGACGCTGCCGCGGTGCCGATCGACCTGTTCCAGACAGAGCCCGATCTGACGCCATTCGAGGCGGTGCTGCCGCTGGTCAGCGATGACAACCTGATGAACCCCGAACGTCGCACCGCCGACGCGCGCACCCGCTATTTCATCGATCGCAGCGCCGAGCAGAACCTGGTGCATGCCGACATGGCGGATCCCGACGAGCTCAACCGCATCCTGTGGTTCTCGGTGCGCGGCGCCGAGAGTCCGATGCCGGCGCCTGGTCGTCTGCCGCTCTACGCCGCGATGCGCTACGGCCTGGCCGAGGAAGCGGAAGAGCGCGCGGAGGAAGCGGATCCGGTGCGCGAGATGAAGCTCTACCTGGCCCGCCACAGCGGCAACCCCAAAGACCGCGGCGAGCGGCGCGGCGCGCCGGCGACCGGCGTCGACCGGCGCTAGCGGCTCCGCAGAAACGAGGAGAACGGCCATGGCGATGGAGTATCAACAGATCCTGTTCGAAGCGCATGGTGAAGTCGGCCTGATCACCCTCAACCGACCGCAGAAGCTCAACGCCTGGACCGATCGGATGCGCGCCGAGCTGTGCGATGCGATCGCGCGCATCAACGCCGACCCGACGCTGGGGGCCGGGGTGCTCACCGGTGCCGGCCGCGGCTTCTGCGCCGGCGCCGACATCGAGCAGAACTTCAAGGCGCGCATCGAAGGCGAGCGCGAGACGCCCGCCGGCAGCGACTGGGTGCGGCTGATCCGCGAGTCGAAGCCGCTGATCGCCGCCATCAACGGCGTGGCGGTCGGCGTCGGCATCACCCAAGTGCTGCCGTTCGACGTGCTGCTCGCCTCGCGCGAGGCGCGGGTCGGCATGTTCTTCGTGCGCATGGGGCTGGTGCCGGAGCTCGCGAGCTCGCAGCTGTTGGTGCAGCGGGTCGGCTTTGCGCTCGCAAGCGAGATGTGTCTCACCGGCCGGCTCTACTCGGCCGAAGAGCTCGCGAACACGGGTTTCTTCAACGCAGTGGTCGAGCCCGACCAGCTGCTCGAGCGGGCGCTCGATCTGGCGCGGACCATCGCCGCGAACCCGCCGGCGTCACTGGCCGCGGTGAAGAGGCTGCTCACGGCCAACGGGGCGGAGTCGGACCTCGCCGTGGTCCAGAGCCGGGAGATGGCGGAGCTACACGCCGCTTACCAGACCGCGGATCATCGAGAAGCGGTGGCGGCGTTCCTCGAAAAGCGCAAGCCGGTATTCCGCGCCTGATCACTGCTCAGTCGAAGATCTTCTTGCCGCTGCCGAAGATCAGATAGAACACGAGGCCGAACAAGGTCACACCAGCAGTGACCTGGAATACCAGAGCCCACGAGCCGGTCGCCTGGAGGATCAGGCCGCTGATGTAGACGCCGATGATGCCGGGGATCGTGCCGGCGGTGTTGGTGATTCCCATCAAAGTCCCGGCATGGCGGGGCGCGATGTCCATGTGGTTCACCGCGAACCCGCCAGTGACCGCGGCTCCGATGGCATTGCCAGCGCACATGATCGCGATCGCGGCATAGGCCGATTGCACCTCGCCGACGAACATCAGCGCGGTCGCGATACCGCCGAAGCCGATCGTCTGCATCAGCTTGCGCACGAAGGTCACGTCCATGCCCCGGCGGATCAGCCGATCGGCAATGTTGCCGGCGATATTGAGGAAGATGAACGACGCGATGTGAGGCAGCATGCTGAAAAGCCCGACCGACGCGAAGTCGACCCCGAGCCCTTGGCTTACGAACGTCGGCAGCCACGACAGCAGGACATAGAGCGACCAGTTGTTGCAGAAGTGACAGACGATGATCGCCCACACCGGGCCCTTGCTCAGGAGCGCGCGAAAAGACGGCGGCGAGACCGCGACGCCACTGATCGCGTCCGCCTGGATGTGCTCGAGCTCTTGTTTCGAGATCGTGGGATGGGTCGACGGGTCCGCGGTGACCTGGCGTGACCAGAAGCCGTACCAGAGGAGGCCCACCGCGCCGAACGCGTAGAACGCCCAATGCCACCCAAAGTTGCTGACGATCCACGGGGTCACCAGGAGGGCGAAGATGGTGCCCAGCGGAATCCCGCTGTTGCTGAGCGCGATCGCGCGCGAGCGCTCGCTGAGCGGCACCCAACGCGAGTAGAGACTGTAGAACGAGGGAAACGTCACCGCCTCGCCCGTGCCCATCGCGATCCGGCACACCAAGAGCGCGGTGAGCCCCAAAGCGGCCGCGGGCGGAGTCAGGATCGTGAACAACGACCAGGTGAGAACACCCAGGCCGAGGATCAGCTTGCCGCCGTAGCGGTCGGCCAGCCGGCCGCCGATGATCTGGGTCAGCAGGTAGCCGATGAAAAACGACGACAGCACCCGGCCCTGGGTCTCCGGGTCCCACCCGAACTCCGTCGCCATCGGAATGATCGCGACCGAGATGTTGACCCGGTCGATGTAGCAGACGAATACCGCGCAGGCGGTGAGTCCCACGACGACGAAGCGTCGCGGCAAGGCGGCAAACAACGAAGCCATGCCGAACCTCCCAAATGGTCCCGAAAGTGATGGCCTGCTGGCGGCCGAATCGCGAGGATCTGGACGGAGCCTAGCCCAAGTTGATCTGGTTCCCCACAGTTCTCGGGCAGGCCGAATGGTGCAGATCGAATATTTGATTTTCGATCTGCATAGAGTTAGGCTCGCCGAGCCGTGGACTATCAAGCCCGAGGGCTCTCTTCCGCAATCCGCCGCGCCGCCCGGACGTTTCCCGCGATCCTGGTCACGGGACCGCGGCAATCCGGGAAGACGACTCTCCTTCGCACCCAGTTTGGCGAGAGTCATCGCTACGTCTCTCTCGAGCGTCCCGACGTGCGCGAGCGCGCGAGCGCGGATCCGTTGGGGTTCTTCCGGGAGGCTCGCCCACCCTTGATCCTCGACGAGATCCAGTACGCACCGGACCTACTTCACTACGTCAAAGATGCGATCGACGAGGACCGCGCCCCAGGCCGCTGGCTGCTCTCTGGCTCCCAGAGCTTTCCGCTGATGCAGGGAGTCAGCCAGACGCTTGCCGGTCGAGTCGCGGTTCTTCGCCTCGATCCTCTGTCGACCGAGGAGTTGTACGCGCCTGGACCGGGAAGGGACTTCGGCGAGCTCCTGCGCCAAGTGTTCGGCGAGGCTCGGCCCGTCGACGAGGCGCCCCGGCTCGACCTCGTCGACTGGATCCTACGCGGCGGATACCCGGAGCCACGTTTGAACCAAGAAGTGGACCGAGGGCTCTGGTTCTCGAGCTACGTCCAGACCTACCTCGAGCGCGACGTCAGAGACCTCATCCAGGTAACCGACCTGGGTGCCTTCAGCCGCTTCCTGGCTCTGGTGGCATCACGGACCGGCGCGGTCCTCAACCTCTCGGAGCTCGGGCGGGAGGCAGGGATCACCGCTCCGACCGCGAAACGGTGGCTGTCGGTCCTCGAGACCAGCCAGGTCATCTGCCTGCTCCAGCCGTACCACGCCAACCTCGGCAAGCGGATCCGCCGGAGCCCCAAGCTCTACATGCTCGATCCCGGACTCGCGAGCTTCCTGCTCGGTGTGCACTCCCGGGAAACGGTCCTTGGCGGTCCGAGTCTGGGGGCCCTGACCGAAACCGTTGTCGTGTCGGAGTGGATGAAGGCCGCACGCCAGCGAGGTATCGAGCCGAAGCTCTACTACTGGCAGGCCTCGTCGGGACTCGAGGTCGACCTGATCATCGAGCACGACGGCCGACTTCACGCGATCGAGGTGAAGGCGACCGCAACGCCCTCGCCGCGGCACGGAGACAACCTCGCTCGGTGGCTCCAGTTGATCGGGGGCGACGCGAAGGGAGTGGTCGCGTGCCAGGTGGCGACGCCCACCGCCCTGCGGCCGGGGATCCGAGCAGTCCCCTGGCATCTCGCATGGTGAGCGCTTGCCGCTGAGGCCGAAAGTCCCCCTTGCCGGTGCGCCTCCAGCCCGAGACGTCGGCGACGATCGACGAGCGTCCCGACCTATGTCATCAGTCGCTGCCAGAAACGCACCATGTCTTCGCGGAACAGCTCGGCTTCGCCTTCGGCGCTGCCGATTCGAGCGCCGACCCGGCCAAAACCAGCCTTGAGCGCGTAGACCATCAGGTCCCGGTCGACCAGCTTGGGGTCGGGCGTGTCCTCGAGCGGATGGAGGAACGCACCGTCGTCGGCGATGAAGGCGATCGGAGCGGCCGGCGAGATCCTGGCCTCGGGGATGTCGACCACTGCGGTGCCGCGATCGAAGCTGTGCTGGGCCTTGCCGACGAGTCTCATGGTCGCGCTCCCGCCCGCGACCCGAATCGCGTGGACGTGGGCCTGGGCCTGCATCGGCGAGCACCACTCATCGGCATCGCCCATCAGCACGTGCACCCGGGCGTCGCCGACTTGCGGATCGAGGAACTGCTGGCCGCACCACGGGTAGGCAGCGAGCACCCCGCACAGCCCGTGGCCGGGACCGACCACCGCGTCGGCAAAGCGGCGAGTCGCGGCGGTGAGCACGGCGCTGCCACCCCGACTGTGACCCTGGGCACCGATCCGGGTCTCGTCGACCTCCGGCAGCGCGGCCAGGACCTTCCACGCCGCCAGAACGTCGTACGCCGACGCCGCGAACGAGAACTGGGTCTGATTCGCCACGGTCGACACGACATTGCGCTCCCCGAAGCTGTCGAGCACGAACGCCGCGATACCCTTCTCGGTGAAGGTCTGGGCGTGACGAAGGTGAGACTCGGCGACGCCGAGACTTCCGGGAACCACGATGATCAGCGGACCGGGTGTCTTCCCACTTCCCTCGCGCGGAAGGAACAGCTTGCCGTCGACTGTGACTTCGGGCATCCCATCCGGTCGGCTGATCACCTGGTAGTAGTTGACCGGCGACGCCGAAAGGATCTCGAGATTGCGACCGACCACGCCACCCTCGAACGCGACATCGCGGTCGCGAAAACGAACCGGCAATTCGGCGATCTCGCTGCCCGTCACCACTGTCCTCCTGAACAGATCCTCAGCGATCACGGGCTCGCGCTGCAGGTGTCGAACGCCGCAGTGTCCTGGATCGGCTGGAACTTCTCGCCACCAAAGTTGACATACGACTTGGAATGACCGCTCGCGAGATCGTCGACGCGAAGCGTGACCCGGACGTTGGTCAGACCACCGGCAAACGCCCAGAAGCGCTCACCGAACGAGCAGGCGTTGAGCACTTTCACCACCATCTCGACGTTTGCTTGAAAGTCCTCGCTCGTGGCGAGAATGACGTCGGAGCTGGCCGGTGTGCCATCGGCGGAGAAAACACGCGTGACGATCGCAGGTGGGTTGTCGCTCCTCCAGGCGATCGCGAAGTTCCCTGCCGCGTTCCTCGCCACCTTGGGCTCGCTCTGGTTCCCCGCAACAATGGTGTTGACTCGCCGCGGAGGTGTGTCACCGCTGCCGGGACCGAAGTTGGCAAGGTAAATGTCTTGGCCCTGCGCCTCTTCGACAAGGTCACATTGGGCGCTTCGATCTCCGCCTTCGTCGCAGCCGATCTCCGCCAGAGCGGTCGAACCGGAGCCGACGGCGCTTTGGCCGGAATCGCCCCTGCACGCAATGAACTTGGACAGGAAATCTTGGGAAAGCGCGGCCACCGCACGATCGCGACCAGGTGGTCACCGATGGCTCGGCCGTCTTGGACAATGAACCAATCGCCCCACAACTGGTTCACGTTCGGGGCCGCGCCCCCCGATGTCGTCCGACGCGAAGGAGATCTCGCCTTCGGGCGGCTACGCCGCACTCGATGCGGGAATACCGACGCCCGCAGCAAGCACGAGAGCAACTGCGGGTATCCAGCGGGCGTTCCGAGTTCAGGGGCCGACGTACGGAGTGAGAGGCGCGAACGCGATGGGATTCGGGCGGAGCAGCCGACTGGGAGCGCGCAAGAGTCGATCGGGGGCACGAGGACACCTCTTCCCTTGATGGCTTCCCGCGCCATCCCGAAGAGGATTCAAGCAGACGTGGGTGACAGGATCGTCATCTGAGATCCTACCGGAAGGCAGCAAGCACCTGGTCGAGCTAGTCAGCCGGGCCAAATCCGCTCGGAGCCGGAGTCCCATAGGATTGGCGCTCGTTAGGACCTCCGTCTTGCCCCACCTCTTCGTCGACGCAGACGCCTGCCCGGTCAAGGACGAGGTGCGCCGGGTCGCCGCCCGCTACGACCTGCAGGTGACCCTGGTCGCGAACTCCCGGATGCACGCTCCCGGCGGTCCGAGGATCCGACTCGAAGTCGTCGCCGGTGGCCTGGACGCCGCCGACGACTGGATCGTCGAGCGGGTGGCGCCCAACGACATCGTGGTCACCGCCGACATTCCTCTGGCAAGCCGCTGCATCAAACAAGGAGCGCTCGTCCTGGGGCCCACCGGGCGTCCGTTCACCGAAGACAACATCGGGGATGTGCTCGCGACGCGAGACCTCTTGGAAGGTCTGCGTAGCGCCGGGGAAAGAACCGGCGGGCCAGCTCCGCTCCAGCCACGCGATCGATCGCGGTTCCTTCAGCAGCTCGACGAGATGGTCCAGCGGGTTCTTCGCAAGAAGAAATAGAACGCGCCTGACTCACAAGGTGCCAGCCCAGCGTCCGGTCGCGCGGCCCGCAGCGCAAGAACAAGGAGGCCCGAGATGACGACACCGACCATGGTCCAGACGCCCTTCGACGTCCGTGACGGTGGATCGTTCCTGCTCGATTGCGTGGGCAAGACGCGGATCTTCACCCCCGAGGACCTGGCTCCCGAGCAGCTGGCGATCGCCAAGACGGCGCGCCGCTTCGCCGACTCCGAGGTGCTGCCCCGGCTCGAAGAGATCGAGGCGCAGAAGCCGGGACTGATGCGCGAGCTGCTCGAGAAGGCGGGCGAGCTCGGACTGCTGATGCTCGACATCCCGGAAGAGTACGGAGGGCTCGGTCACGCGAAGACGACGACCATGCTGATGACCGAGACGTTCAACCGGTGCGCGAGCTTCGCGGTCTCGCTCGGCGCGCACATTGGCATCGGCACACTGCCGCTGGTCTACTTCGGCACCCCTGAACAGAAGCGGCGCTACCTGCCGAAGCTGGCGGCACCGCGCCCACCGCGCGCCGCACGTCCTGCTCCTCCCGCCCCGCGATCAGGTCCTTGATCTGGTTGGGCCGGATGGACGGGGCGACGCGCAGCAGCTGGCGCACCACCGCTTCGTCGAACGGCAGGTCCGCGGCCGGCGGGAACCGCTCCACTCCGTCTCGTCCCCGGAGCACCGGCGGGCGCGGAAAGCGCACGAAAATCGGCTGGGTGAAGTGCGGGTGGCGCACCATCAGCTCGCCAATCGGCAGGGTGGCGAGCTTGATCTTGGTCGCCGGCGACAACACGTGGTAGCCGGGGGTCGCCAGCTCGTCGGAGTCCATGCGTCCGAACAATTGGGTGCCGGCGTTGCCCACCACGCGGCGATGCACCTGGGAGCGGAACTGCTCGGCCCCAAACAAGACCAGTCCCAGGTAGCGGCCGCGCTCCGAAATGTCCAGCAGCATCTTCTTGACGTACGTCTCGGGGCCGTCGGCCGGCGCGTACTTGTTGAGCTCGTCCACAAACACCACCACGGCATCCACGCCCAGGTCGCGCCGCTCGAGGTGCTCGCGCAGCTTCGAGACCACGCGGGCGAAGACCAGATCCTGCCCCAGCGGATCGACGTTGGCGACATCGATCACG
>JAQBHE010000173.1:0-3773 GCA_032128015.1 Holophagae bacterium | reverse complement strand
GCCGCGCTGAAGCTGTTGGAGCAAGTGCGCTCCTCGTTGCTCGAGACCTATCCCGACGATCACGCGAAGGTCCTCGATGTGCAAACGGACATCGCGACCACGAATCTGGGGATGGGGAACGGGCGGGCAGCCGTGAAGATCCTCGAACACGCGCGGGATATCCTTCGCCAGCGCCTGCCACTCGACGCTCCGGAGGTCCAGCAGCTCCGATACAAACTCGGAGCGGCCAAGTACAGCCTGGGCGACTTCGCCGGAGCCCTGAAGATCTTCACTTCGCTCCACGACCAGTTTGTCAGCTCCCACGGCGAAACGAGCGACCAGGTCCTCGGAATGCGCGGCGTATTGGCCGAGATCGAGCGAGGCATGGGTGATCTCACCGGCGCTCTGGGCCACGCAACTGCCGTCGTATCGACCCTCGCGATGCTGAGGCCCGCGGACGATCTGGCGCTGGCCGAGGCGCGCCAGTCGCTGGGCTCGATCAAGGCCGACATGGGTGACGCAGCGGGTGCGTACGAGCTGGATCAGATGGTCTACGACGTGTTTTCACGCCGACTGCCCGCCGGTGATCGCCGCCGGGTCCTCGCGACCCGCAACCTCGGGTATTCGAAGAAGACTCGCGGGGACGTCCAGGGTGCGATGGCGCTGGAGGAGGCCGTGTACGAACACTATCGCGGTCGACCGGCCGACGACCCGGAATTGCTCGCGGCGGCGTCTCAGCTCGCGGATTCGAAGCGACAGATCGGCGATCTCGCCGCCGCACTGCGGCTCTTGGACAGCGTCTACTCGGTGCAGGCTCGGTCGCTGGCCGTGGACGACCCTGGATTCCAGGAGCTCCGTTGTCGGCTGGCGTTCGTCCGAAGCGAACTCGGTGACCATGAGGTCGCCGTGCGGCTCGCGGAGCAGGCCTACTCGATCCTCTCGAAGAACCTGAATCCGGACGCGCCGGCGATGTTGGATGCCCTCGAGGCGATCGCCCCGGTGATGACGAACGCCGGCTTCGTCGATCGCGGCTACGAGATGGCCAAGCGTGTGCACGCCGCTCGCGTGAAGACCGAATCAGAGACCAGCTTCACCCTGCTGCGAGCCCGGTCCAACCTCGCGGCCAGCTGCTATCGGCTCGGCCGACACGAGGAGGCCCTGGAGTTGCAGCAGAAGAGCTACGACATCCTCGAACGCACCAAACTGAACGAGCTGGGTCGACAACAGGCCTTGCAGAACCTCGGGATCCTGCACAGGGCCCTGGGAGACTTCGACAAGGCGGTGGCCGGGGACACGAAGTTGCTCGAGGCTCGCCTTCGCATCCTTCCGCCCGAGCATCGCTGGGTCCAGGCAACGCGATCCAATCTGGCGTGGGGACTCATCGGGAAAGGCGAATCGGCCGCCGCCGAACGGTTGATCCGCGATCGGCTCCGCAGCGTGCTCAGGCGGATGGCGACGGTTCCGGGATCCCCGCGCGAGTTGGCGGAGCTCGCCGCACGCGACCGAATGGCCTTCGCCCAGGCGCTATCGGTCGCGTTCGACCCCCGCAGCGAACGCGCGATACCGGGTGTACTCCCGGACGCGTTCATGGTGGCGACCGTCTTGGGCGGCGTCGAAATGCGTGCCATGCGGACGATGCGTCGCTTCGGCGCGGGCGACGGGAATCGGCGAATCCGCGAATTGCAGGCAGAGCTACGCGTGAATCGGAACCGACTCAATCGTCTCGCCCAGCTCCGGACCGCCGGCGAGGGCACTAGGCTCGTCAAGCCGGCGAACCAGAAGGCGGCGGATGCGCCCGACGAGACGCTGAGCCAGCTCGTCGCCGAACACGATCGCCTGTCTCGTCGAATCCAGGCCGAGATCCGCAAGGTCACGGGGGTCGACTTGCCGGCCCTGATACCCGCCGACGTGGCATCTTCGCTTCCCGAGGGGTGCGCCGCGGCGGTGATCGTTCGCTACGCACACCGGTCCGACGCCACGGAAGCGGGCGACCCATCAACCGACGTATTCGCCGCGCTGATCCTCGACCGGCAGGGCAAGGTGACGGGAGTTCCGCTGGGGGCCGCTGACCGCACGATCCAGCTGGTGAAGACCCTGCGCGACGACAAGTCCCAGGCCGCAACCGCTGCCGCCGAACTCCGCGCCCGCGTGCTCGATCCGATCCTCGCGCGCATCGGAGCGGCCGAGCGCTTGCACCTCGCCTCCGACGAAGTGCTGCAGCTGGTTCCGCTGGATTCCCTGCCGCGGAAGAACGGCGGGCACATCGGCGACCGCATCTCCATCCACCTGGTCACCTCGATCGTCGGCATCGCCTTGAGCCAACCGAGGCCGAAGGCCGGCGAGGGGCTGCTCGTCGTCGGCGGTCTCGACTACGACACCCTCGACGGCAAGGCCGCTCGGCGAGAGCTCGGCGAGCTGGTCAGCGCTCCGATCCTGGATCGATCCGGCGGGCTCGGCTCGTTCCGCCGTCTGCGGCAGACCTTCGACGAGGCGCAGTTCGTCGAGGGACTGTTCCGGAAGTCCGAGCTCGCCGGCGAGGTGCGATTCCCGGCGAAGGACGCCCTCAGCAAGGCCGTGCTCGCGAAGGCCGCTGAGCAGACGCGCTACCTCCACCTCGCGACGCACGGCTATTTCGCCGGCCCCGCTGCAGGAGCGCAAGAAGCCCGACCGCGCAGCCTCGAGACACCGGGATTGGAGCGGTTCTTCGACAGAGCGGGTGACATCGCGGCGCTCTCGCCGTTCACCCTCAGCGGCCTCGCGCTTTCCGGCGCCAACCTCGAGCCGGATTCCCTGGGGCGCCATCCAGGCATCATCACCGCGGAGGAGATCCTCGGCCTCGAGCTCTCCGGATGTGAGCTCGTCGTCCTCTCCACCTGCGACAGTTCGCTCGGGATCGCGCGGGCGGGCCAGGGCCTCGCCAGCCTGCGCTCGGCGTTTCTCGGCGCCGGCGCGAAGCTGGTCGTCAGTTCACTGTGGAAGGTCGAGGATCAGCAATCCCGACTGTTGATGGAGCGCTTCTACACAAACCTCTGGAGGCGAGGCATGGCTCCGCGCGAGGCGCTCTGGGATGCCAAGAGGGCCCGGCGAGATGCTGGAGCGCCGTTCCACGACTGGGCCGGTTGGGTGATCGTCGGGAACTGATCGATCACCGTCGACTCCGCCGCAATCACCGCCGACGCCGCAATTCCTGGTATGCGTCATCGGACCGGCTCTCGTCGCCGAGTTCCGCGAGCACCCAGCTGCGCAGGAACAACCAGCGACCCGTCCGCCGGCCGAGCAACCCGGGGGGCATCGCTTCCAACATCTTCAGGGCCGAACAGAAGAAGCCCGCGCGAAGAAGGATCACCACGCCGTGGTAACGCTCCAACCACGCATCGCCGAGTCGACTCGTCTGCTTGAGGAGCGCATCGAGCCGATCGCCCGCCACGACCTCGATCGTCTCGGTTCGCCACCGCAACGAAACGGCCGCGCCGGGTGCGGTCGCCACGGTCCACTCGTAATTGCCCGGTGGAAGACGCCCCTCTGCTCCGACGGTGATCTCACCGCGGGCGGTCCGACCCGGAGCCTGGCGAAACGGCTGCTCGTAAGGGGGCCGGCCGTCGCTTCGGATCGAGAGCAGGAGATCCAGGGGCTCGCGGCGCCCGGGAGGGAGTTGGAACGACAATACAGGGCACGACTCCACGGTCTTCCCGCGGGCGAACAACAGGAGCTCCCCATCCGTCGCGCCCCGATGCATGGCCACCCGCAGCTTCCGATTGAGGACCTCCCTCGCCTCGTCGGCGCGGGGATCGAGG
>JAQBHE010000172.1:0-2515 GCA_032128015.1 Holophagae bacterium | reverse complement strand
GTTTTCCGCCAGCGTGATCACCTTTGCGCCGCCGACTCGATGCCCTCGAGGCGCAGCAGGTGCGCGAGTGGTGTCGGCGATCGTGATCATGGGCTTACCTGCCGCGCGCTGCATGGACCGGGGCGGTGAACGAGATGCGATAGAGCACGGCGGCGAGGTCGTCCGACACCAAGAGCGAGCCGTCATCGAGCGGTTCGATGTCGACCGGCCGGCCCCATGCCTTTTGGCCGTCCAGCCAGCCTTCGGCGAAGGGTTGCGCCGGCGCCGCAGCGCCGTGATCGTCAAGCGCCACCGTGATCACCCGGTAGCCGCTTTTCTGCTTCCGGTTCCACGAACCGTGCTCGGCGATGAACATGCGGTTGCGGTAGGTGGAGGGGAACTGGTCGCCCAGGTAGAAGCGCATCCCGACCGCTGCCACGTGGGCGCCGAGCTCGAGCGCCGGCGGCGTGGTCTGATCACAGCTCTTCTTCGCCCCGAACTCGGGGTCGGCGATCCCGGTGCCGTGGCAGTAGGGATAGCCGAAATCGAGTCCCTTTTCGGCCGCCCGGTTCAGCTCGTCCGGGGGCAGATCCTCCCCCATCATGTCGCGGCCGTTCTCGGTGAACCACAGCTCACCGGTCACTGGGTGCCAGTCGAAGCCGACAGTGTTGCGAATGCCGCGAGCCCACAGCTCGAGCGTGCCGTCGGGATTGAGCCGGTGCAACGCCGCGTGCGGCAGGTCGGGCTCGCAGATGTTGCAGGGCGCCCCCACCGGCACGTAGAGCCGGCCATCGGGACCGAAGCGGATGAACTTCCAGCCATGGTGGCGATCCGTGGGTAGCCCCTCCAACACGACCACCGGCTCGGGGGGCGAGGTGATCCGGTCGTCGATACCGTCGTAGCGCAGAATCCGGTTGATCTCGGCGACATAGAGCGCACCGTCGCGAAACGCCACGCCGTTCGGATAGTTGAGTCCGCTCGCGACCACCTCGACCTTGTCGGCGCGCCGGTCGCCGTCCGAATCGACGACCGCATACACCTTGCCCTCGCGCATCGTGCCGACGTAGACCACGCCGCGCTCGCTGCGCGCCATCGACCGCGCGCCGATCACGCCTTCCGCGAAGACCTTGATGTGGAAGCCCTCCGGCAGCCGGATCTGGTCGAGGTGGACCTCGCCGGCGACCGCCGCCGTCGTCCACCCTGCCACCAGCAAGAGCATCGCTAGGCCGTGCCTCGACCTCCGCCAGACACCGCGGCAGTCATGGAAAAAGCGCATCTGCATCGACATCATGAGGGCTCCGGGGCAGTTCGATCGGGTGCGCGGTGGCAGCGCCAAAGTCCGAGCACAGAAGGCCCGGCTCACAGCAACAGAACCGCGACGCCGCCGGCCATGATAGCAACCGCGGTCGCCTGGCCAGTCCCGATGCGTTCGCCGAGGAGCGCGGCGCCGAAGCCGAGCGCGGCGACGCTGCCCAGGCAGCGTTTGAAGGTCTCGACGAATCCCGCGAGCACCCGCTCGAGCGCCAGCAGCTGGGCGGCCAAGGCGGCGGCCCCGCACACCACGGTCGCCGCCAGCAGCCACCCCGCGCTCCGCGCCTGGCGCAGCTCTGAGAGACGCCGTCGGCGCCACAGCACCACCAGCAGGCAGCCGGCGATGCCGGCGTGGAGCACCAAGCCGTGGATTGCGGGTGCTGAGTAGCGCAGCGCGAGCTTGTCGACCGGCAGGGTCACCGACCACAGCACCGCCACCACGATCATCCACGCCATCCCCTCGCGATCGGAGGCCGATCGCGGGCCGTAGGCGCCGATCAATCCGAGGACCAGGGCGCCGGTGACCACCATCCCGATGCCGATCCACTGGCGCGGGCTGGGGATCTCGCCGAGCAGGGGCACCGCGGCCACGGTGGCGAGCACCGGCGTCAGGGACAGCAGCGGGATGGTCTTGCCGAGGCTGCCGACCTGGACCGCGCGCAGAAAGCACAAATTGGCGACGACGTTGAGGGCGGTCGATCCGAGGCCGGGCAGCAGGTAGTCCTGGCCCGGCAGCCGGTCGACCGTGACCAGTGCCCAGGCGGCGTACAGCGGCACCGCGCCGGCGGTCATCCACACCAGGAGCGGGACCAGCGCCAGCCGCTGTGCCAGAGCCTTGCGCGAAAGATCGAGGAGCGCGTAGAGGATGCCAGTGGCCGCGACCAGCAGCAGGCCAACGACGCTCATGGCCGAATGTCCGCGCAGCCGCCGCCGGGCGGCGTCGCAGAACCGCTGACCGCGGTCATAATCGCAGTCCGTGGACGGTTGGGCGGCCGCTGATCGCGGCTCGCCCTGTCCGACCCGATCATCATGTCCGCGGCCCGATCATGTTGACTCCCGAGAACGTCGCCGAGGTCTTGGTGCGCGCCGGCAGGCTGGCGCCCGCGGATGCCAACGCGCTCCGCCGCGAGGCCCGCAGCATGCCGCGACGCCTGCCGCATCGCGGCATCGAGCAGCGCTCGCCGGCCTACGAGCTGATCGAGCGCCTCCAGCTCGCCGACGCCGC
>JAQBHE010000171.1:0-15783 GCA_032128015.1 Holophagae bacterium | reverse complement strand
AGATCCTGCGAGGTGTCGCCGGCGATCGAGGCCGCGATCGCGACCACGCAACCCACGGTGAGCGCCGCTGCCTTGCCTGCGGAGTCGGTCCAGCCGAGGAGGAAGAACACGATCGAGGTGCCGAGCAGCGAGGCGATGGTCATGCCGCTGGTCGGGTTCGAGGTCACTCCGACCAGCCCCACGATGCGCGACGATACGGTGACGAAGAAGAACGCGAACACCACCACCAGGAACGCGGCCACAATGCGCACCCAAGGCGAATGGAGCGGACCGAAGACCTGGGGTACTGCGGCGAGCACCAGGAACAACAACCCGGCGCCCACGATCACGGTGCGTAATCGGAGGTCGAGACCGGTGCGCTCGGTAGCGTCGGCCCGAGCTTCACTGCCCGTGCTCCTGGTGCGCTCGCGGACGCTTGCATAGAGCTTGCGCAAGCCCCGGAACAGGCTGATCAGACCGCCGGTCGCGACCGCGCCGGCGCCGATGTAGCGGACGTAGCGGCTCCAGATCTCTGACGGCCCCATCTCGGCGATGGTCTTGATCGTCTCGGGGTACAGGGGAAGCGCGCGGCCTTCGCCCCAGAGGGCGATTGCCGGAATGATCACGAGCGAGGACAAGAGGCCGCCGGCCACCATCACGCTCGCGATCCGCGGGCCGAGGATGTAGCCGACCCCAAGCAGCGCCGCCGAGACCTCGGCGCCGACCCGGCTCTTGGGCAGCACCGGCACCGCGAGGTGGATCTCGCGTGGGATCACGGTCAACAGATCGGTCAGTGCTTTGAGCAGGGCGCCGCCAGCGAGCCCCCAGAACACCGGCAGGGCGTGGTTGCCCCCGCGGTCGGAAGCGACCAGCACCTCGGCGCACGCCGTGCCCTCGGGGTAGGGCAGGTGGCCGTGCTCGCCGACGATCAGCATTCGTCGCAGCGGGATCATGAACAACACCCCGAGAAGGCCGCCGCACATCGCGAGCAGGGTCATCTGCAAGAGCGCCGGGTCGAAGCCCCAGAGGAACAGCGCGGGCAGGGTGAAAATCGCTCCCGAGGCCACCGAGCTCGACGCCGAGCCGATGGTCTGTGCCATGTTCGCTTCGAGGATCGACGAGCGCCTACCGGCGGCGCTGGCGAGCTTGAAAAAGGCGACCGTGAGCACCGCGACCGGGATCGAGGTCGAGATGGTGAGCCCGGAGCGCAGCCCGAGGTAGGCGTTCGCGGCACCGAAGAGGATCCCGAACACCACCCCGGCGAGGATCGCGCGCCATGTAACCTCGGCCGGGCTCTCGGTCGCCGGCACGTATGGTGGGTAGGTCTCTTCGGCGGCGAGAGGCCGGTAGGCGGAGTCGGCGAGGCCGTCTTGGGGCATCGTTCCTTCCGTTCGGTAGATGGCAGGCCCGCGCGCGGGCGGTCCTGGGTCGTGGTGAGCCCATTGATGCTAAGAGATTTACGGTGAGTCGGCGACCGAGCCGCCGGTACCTGGGTCGACCCGGCTGGTGCCCGATCCTCCCGACCCGCCGTATCATCGGTCGAGTCCGGGCGGGAACGCGACCCCAGAAGGTGGTGGCCAAGGCAGGTGCCGTTGACGCCGCCGCCGGCCCCGGCGCGCGGTTACCCGACGCCGAAGTACCCGACGCCGACTATGGCAATTTGAGCACCAGCCCGCCCTGAATCACCACCTCGACTCGCTCCAAGACCGTGATGTCGGCGAGGGGGTCGCCGCGCACCGCGATCAGGTCGCCGAGCCGGTCGGGGACCACCGCGCCGACTCGGTCCGACCAGTCCATCGTGTCGGCGGCGAGCGAAGTCGCGGCACGGATCGCCTCGATCGGAGTCATCCCGCGCTCGACCATGATCTTGAACTGGCGGGCGTTGTCGCCGTGGGGATACACGCCCGAGTCGCTGCCGAAGACGATGGTGGCGCCGGCGCGGTGGGCGGCGGTGAACGCCTGGCGTTGCGCCTCGGTAGTCGCGAGGTTCTTGTCGAGAAACTCCTTGGGCCAGTTCAGACGGCGGCCCTCGGTCTCGATGTAGTCGCCGTTGTAGACGTCCATCAGCAGTGCGACGTGGTGCTCGATCGCGAGCCGGATCGCCTCGTCGTCCATCAACGAGGCGTGTTCGATAGTGTCGACGCCGGCGAGGATCGCCTCCTTGATCGAGCGCGCTCCGTGGGCGTGGGCTGCGACCTTCTTGCCGGCGCGGTGAGCCACCTCGACCACCGCCGCGATCTCGTCTGGGGTCATCTCGGGCTCGCCCGGGACGCCGCCGTAGGCGAGCACTGCGCCGGAAGCGATGATCTTGATCACGTCGGCGCCTGAATCGATCGCTTGTTGAGCCTTGGCGCGGAACTGCTCGGCGCCACGGGCGACGCCCATTCGCAAGTGGGCGGGGATGTCGGCCTCGGCGACGCCGGGGAGCAGCAGATCCCCGCCGCCGCCGGGCACGGTGAGGTAGAAGGACGCGACCTGCATCCGCGGTCCGACGACTGTGCCGGCGGCAATCTCATCGCGCAGCGCGACCGTCGAGCCTCCGAGGTAGGTGCCAACATTGCGCACCGACGTGAAGCCGGCTGCCAAGGTGGTGGCTGCCTTGCGCCGGCCGCGTTCGGCCGCTTCTTCATAGGTCCGGTGGAGGAAGACGCTGAGGTCGGCGGTGTCCTCGGGGCCTTCGTTGAGGTGGGTGTGGAGGTCGATCAGGCCGGGGAGCACGGTGTAGTCGGAGAGGTCGAGGACGGGTACCTGCGGCGGGACGCGGACGTCGGGGCCTACCTCGCGGATGCGGCCGCCCTCGATGAGGACGGTTACGTTGCGCTGGGGTGAATCGCCGATCCCGTCGATCAGGGCTCCGCAACGGACAGCGAGGGTCCCGGAGTCTCTGACGAAGGGTGCGATCACGACTGTCGGCGCGATCGTGGGCGCGGGCGGTGGGCTGCAGGCGCCGGCAACGATCGACCCGAGGGCGATTGCGACGGTAGCGAACGGACGGCGGATCTCACTCATTGCGTGCCGAGTCTTGCACTTCTTTGGATTGGCGGGCGAAGTTGCGACGAGCACCAGTTTCGTGTTGGCCGAGACGGTGACCACTCGAAGCGGCGACGTTTTGGTTGATGTTAAGGTCCTCGGGTAGCGCCGGACTGCACCAGAACCTCTTGGGGAGCCGAGAATGAGCGAGCGCGACCGCACCGAGTCGGCGGAGAGTCCGAGCGGCGGGTGGAAATCGAAGAGTGGTGCCCGGAAGAGGTCCGGGAAGATGGCTGCCGAGGCGCGATCGCTGTGGCGCGAGGTCGCCTTCGGCACCTCGACGGTTGGCCCTGCGATCGGCGTCGAGACCGCGCTGAGGCGCGAGGCTGTCGCGATCGATGAGAAGGAGCCAGGCACCCGGTCCGCGCTGGCTTTCTCGGGTGGCGGCATCCGCAGTGCGACCTTCAATCTGGGAGTGCTCCAAGCGCTCGCCGATCTCGGGCTGTTGAGACGATTCGACTACCTGTCGACGGTGTCGGGCGGCGGCTACATCGGCAGCTGGCTGTCCGCGATGCTGCAGCGATTTCGACGCGACCCCTCGCCGATCGACGAGGTGACTCGGCGACTCGTGACCTGCGGCAGGCCGGGTGACGGCGATGCCTGCGACGAGAGCCACGAGGTCCGGTTCTTGCGCCGCTACTCCAACTACCTGACCCCGAAAATCGGACTGCTCACCGTCGACACCTGGTCGATCGTCGCCATCTACTTCCGCAACCTGCTGCTCAACCTGGCGGTGCTCGTGTTGGCGGGGAGCGTGGTCCTCTTGGCGCCGCGGCTGGTTGTGCGGCTCTTGCAGCTGGTGCCGGTGACGAATGGGTCGGCGGCGATCGCGGGCGGGGTGGCCCTCCTGGCGGTAGCTGGTGTGGTGTTGCTGGCCGGGTATCACTTCGGCGGTCGCCGCGAGCGATTCGCGGCAACGACCTGGGGCATTGGTCTGGCTCTGGTCTCGGGTATCGCCGGCTACGTCGCCCTGTCGGTGCTCGAGTACCCTCCTCCCTGGCCCTATTGGGTGGTCGGAGGCGGGCTGCTCTACGGGCTGGTGTGGACGGTGTCGGTGGGTCTGGCGCGTCGCCGTGACCGCCGGAACAACGGCGGCGGCTGGATGGCTCTGTGGGCATTCGCGGCAGGCGCCGGTGGCGGCCTCGGTCTCTTCTGGCTGCGGGCCTGGATGGGCTCTCTCGGGTGGAGTCCCGATGGCCAGGTCGCTTCCGTTGCGGTCTCCGAGCTCGATCGCTGGACTTCGATGACCTGGGGACCGGTGATGGTCGCCGTGGCGCTGACCTGGGTGGTCGGACTCCATATCGGACTCCTCGGGCGCGAGCTCGCGGACTACCGGCGTGAGTGGCTGTCGCGACTTGCGGCACTGGTGCTGACCGCGTGCCTCGGCTGGTTGGCGCTGTTTTCGCTCGTGGTGCTTGGCCCGGTGGTCATCTTCTGGGTCGAGGGGAAGGCCGAATTGGCGTTCGCTTCGGGCTGGATCGGCACCACGATCGCTGGGCTCCTGGCGTCGCGGAGCACCGCCGAGGGCGGAATCAAGGGGGTGTTGCGCTCGTTGCTGCTCGCGGTCTCGCCGTACGTCTTCGTGGTCGGCATGGTGATTCTGCTGGCGCTGGGTCTCGACCGAGGGCTGAGCGAGTGGCACCACTTTCAGGCGCCGCTGAACGTGGCGGCCGATGAAGGTCCGGTGACGGGCCAGAGCCGGCTCGCGGCCGACCCTTGGCAACGGCTCCAGATCGTTCACCGCGACCTCAACGAGAAGGTGGCGGAGTATCGGGCGCGCGCCGCGGACAAACTGCCGCCGATCGAGCTGGGGAGGGCGCCAGCGGCGTGGAGAGTCCTGCGCGACGGTCACGTGGTGTTGCTGAACGACACCAGTGGCAGCTGGTGGTTCCTCGCCCTGCTGATGGGGTTGCTGGTCGCGCTCGCCTGGTTCGCCGCCTGGCGGTTCGACGTCAACGAGTTCTCGATGCACCGCTTCTACCGCAATCGCCTGGTGCGGTGCTACCTCGGCGCGACCAACTCCGGGCGCGCCGGCAAGGCCGATCCGTTCACCGGCTTGGCGTTCGATGACGACATCGATCTGACCGACTTGCGGTCGCCGCCCGATTCCAGTTGCCCGCCGGACCCCGCCGTGCGGTGGCGACGTGAGGATGGTCCCTATCCGCTGATCAACACTGCCCTCAACCTGGTGGCCGGCGACGAGCTGGCGTGGCAGGAGCGCAAGGCGGCCTCGTTCCTGCTCAGCCCGTTCTTCTGCGGCTTCGACTCCGCTCGGCTGGGCTCGGCCGAGCCCTCGTACCGAAGCGCTGAAGACTTCGCTCGCTTTCCGTATCCGATGACCCTGGGATCGGCGATGGCGATCTCGGGCGCTGCGGCCAGTCCTAACATGGGCTTCCGGTCGTCGCCAGCGGTAACCGCGTTGCTGGCGGTGTTCAACGTCCGCCTCGGCTGGTGGGTTGGCAACACGCGGCGCGACGAGTTCTGTCGCCGCTCGGGACCGCGCGAGGCGTTGAGCGAACTGTTCCGGGAGCTTCTCGGTCAGACCCGGGGCGATGGTCCGTACGTTTACTTGTCGGACGGCGGCCATTTCGAGAACCTCGGGATCTATGAGCTGGTACGTCGCCGTTGCAAGTTGATCCTCTCGAGCGATGTCGGGACCGATCCCAAGCTGACCTTCGAAGACCTCGGTAACGCCATCCGCAAGTGCCGGGCCGACTTCGGCGTCGACATTGAGATCAATCTCGACGCCTTGAGGCGGCCGCCAGAGGGAGGCTTCAGCCGATGGCACTGCGCGGTCGGCAAGGTTCGCTACGACCTCAAGGAGCCCAGCGAGAGTGCCGGGATGCTGCTGTTTCTCAAGTCCTCGCTGACTGGCGACGAGCCCGCGGATGTCCTCAACTACGCCTCGCTGTCGCCGAGCTTTCCCCACGAATCGACCGGCGATCAGTTCTTCGGCGAGAGCCAGTTCGAGAGCTACCGCCGCCTCGGCTATCACGCGGCCCGTGAGGTGCTCGAGGAATCGGTGCGGGTGGCCGAAGACAAGGCGGCGCGCCGCGGTCGAAGTGACACCACGCTCAAAGAGATCTTTGTCGAGGTCGCCGAGCGCTGGTATCCGCCGAGCCCTGAGACCGCCGGCTTCAGCCGTCATGGCGAGAAGCTCGACCAGCTTTTCCATCTCCTGCGTAGCGACGCCGACCTCGACTTCCTGAACCGGCAGTTCTACCCGGAGTGGCGATCGCTGTTGCAGGGCGAGCCGTTGCCGCCGCAGCTCTCCGAGCACTGGCTCCCGGAGTCCGAGCCCGGCCGCCGCGCCGGGTTCTACTTCTGCAACTCGCTGTTTCAACTGATGGAGAACGTCTACCTCGATCTCGACCTCGACCGTTTCCACGACCATCCTGACAACCGCGGCTGGATGAACCTGTTCCGTCACTGGACCTGGTCAGGAATGTTCCGGATCGCCTGGTCGATCTCGGCGAGCACCTATGGCGCCCGTTTCCAGAGCTTCGTCGAGAGTCGGCTCGACCTCGAGCCGGGCAAGGTTCGGGTGATTCGCGAGCCCGGCGACCATGCGTTCAACCCGGTCGAGATCGACGTGATCAAGACCGTCACCGAGACCGCCACCGAGCGCGTCTCGGGCTTGGAGCCCAACACCGCACTCCTGGAGCGATGGGCGGTGCAGCTCTTCGTCGCGGACCCGATGGGTGCAAAGGAGGCCGGTCAGAAACCCCGGTTCGAGTTCTTCGTTGGCCTCGCGCTCACCGAAGGCGACACCTTGCGCGCCCTTCGTATCCAGGATCACCTGCGGCGCATGGGCTTGGGGCGGCGCGCGGTGCGACGTCTCAAGGAGCAAGGGATCCACCGCATCGACCTGCTGGAAGCGCCGGCCAAGCACCACGCCTTGTTCCCGGACGAGGGCCGCGTGCGCTTGCGCAACTTGTTTCACTCGGTCCACGTCGCCGGAGCGAATAGCGCGTCGGGAGGGCGGCCGCCAGCCGCTTGAAGCAGAGCGAGAGGTTTGGCGCGAGCTAGGGCAGGCCGCGGAAGAAGCGGTCCCATCGCGGCAGATAGGAACGCGCCGGGTCGACCGATAGCGCCACAGCGGTGGCACGGCCGAGAATCGCGTTGCCAGGCACGGTCCCGAACACCCGAGAGTCGGCGCTGTCGTCACGGTTGTCGCCGAGGACGAGGTAGTGGCCGGCCGGGATCGCCATCGCTTCGAAGTAAGGGCTCGCGCTCGGACCCAATTCGGTCATGATCGAATGACTCGGTCCGTGGTCGAAGCTCTCCTCGGCGAAACGGTGGATCCGGATGTCCCCGGGCTCGAGGTGGCCCACGGTCTCGGGGTCGAGCGTCTGGTAGTCGGCGAGCTGGTCGTTGACGATCAACTGGTGGTCGACCATCGAGACGACATCGCCGGGAACGCCGATCACCCGCTTTACGAGCCGGGTGTCGTCGGCGGGCGACAGGAAAACTACGACGTCGCCGCGCTGGGGGGCGCCCCAGGTCGCGAGCCGGACTCGGGTGAACGGCAGCCGCAGGTCGTAGGCGAGTTTGTTGACGAAGATCCGATCGCCCTCGAGGATGGTCGGCTTCATCGAGCCGCTGGGAACGTGGTTCCAATCGGCGACCGCCGAGCGAAACGACAGCAAACCAACCGCAAGGATCAAGAGCGGCTTGATCGAGTTTCGAAATCCGCCACCGCGCTGCGCATCCGCGGGGGCTGCACCCGGAGGCGGTGTCTCAAGATCACTCATCGCTGGTGATGTTGACACAGTCGACGCGACGCCAGCTCGGCGGCCGCTCGGGGCTCAAGCCGATCGGATACCCTCCGGCGCCGGATGCAGATGACAGGCGACCGCCCGCTGCGGCGCGATCTCGACGAGCTTCGGCGCGACGCTCGCGCACTCAGGTAGCGCCTTCGGGCAGCGGGGGTGAAACCGGCAGCCGCTAGGCGGATGGATCACGCTGGGCACCTCGCCCTTGAGGATCTGTTGGGGTCGCCCGGCTTCGATCTCGGGGTCGGGGATCGGCACCGCGGCGAGTAGCGCCTCGGTGTAGGGGTGAAGCGGCCGCTGATAGAGCTGGTCGCGGTCGGCGATCTCGACGATCTGGCCGAGGTACATGACCGCGATGCGGTCGCTGATGTGCCGCACCACCGACAGGTCGTGGGCGATGAACAAATAGGTGAGGCCGAGGCGATGCTGGAGGTCGACGAACAGGTTGATGACCTGCGCTTGGATCGACACGTCGAGCGCCGACACCGGCTCGTCGCACACCAGCAGGCTCGGATCGAGGGCGAGCGCGCGGGCGATGCCGATTCGTTGACGCTGCCCGCCCGAGAACTCGTGCGGGTAGCGGTCGGCCATGTCGGGGAGCAGTCCGACCAACTCGATCAGCTCGGCGACCCGCGCTCGGTACTTGCCGCGGTCGCGAGCGAGACCGTGGACGATCAGCGGTTCGCCGACGATGTCGCGGACGTTCATCCGCGGGTCGAGCGAGCCGAAAGGATCCTGGTAGACCATCTGCATCCGCCGCCGCAGTGGCCGCATCCGTCTGCGGGTGTGGCGCGTGATGTCTTCGCCTTCGAAGACGATCCGCCCCGCGGTCGGCTCGAGCATGCGCAGCACCGCGAGCGCGGTGGTCGACTTGCCGCAACCGCTCTCGCCGACCAGTCCGAGGGTCTCGCCGCGCCGGACGCTGAACGACACCCCGTCGACCGCTTTCACCGCGCCCACCGGTTTCGGAAACAGCCAACCTTCGGTGATCGGGAAATGAACCGCGAGGTTGTCGACACGCAGGACCTCGTCGGTTTCGCTGCTTGGCGTGGCAGATTCTGGACGCTCAGACATCGGCGAAGCACGCTTTGAGGTGTTGTTCCGCGACCGCCTCGAGGGGCGGTCGCTCGAGACGGCAGCGCTCGGCGACGTGGCTGCAGCGCGGCGCGAACGCGCAGCCCGCAGGCAGGTGGGCCAGGTCGGGGGGCTGGTCCTCGATCGGTAGCAGGCGATGCTTGCGGTCGGCGTCGAGGCGGGGCACCGATGCGAGGAGGCCTTGGGTGTAGGGGTGGCGGGGTCGGGAGTAGAGGTCACGAGCCGAAGCGGTCTCGACAATCCGACCCGCATACATCACCGCCACCCGGTCGGCGTAGCGGGCGACCACTCCCAGGTCATGGGTGATCAGCACCAGCGCCGAGCCGGTCTCGCGAGTGAGCCTCTTGAGCAGCGCCAGGATCTGCGCTTGAACGGTGACGTCGAGGGCGGTGGTCGGTTCGTCGGCGATGATCAGCTCGGGCTGGCAGGCGAGCGACATCGCGATCATCACCCGCTGGCGCATGCCCCCGGAGTACTGGTGGGGATACGAGGCGAGGCGGCTCTTGGCGTCCGGGATCGCGACCCGGGCGAGCAATCGCGCGACTTCCTCCATGGTCTCGGTCCAGGGCGTCTTGCGGTGGACCCGGATCGGCTCGCCGACCTGGAGGCCGACCGTGAGCACCGGGTTGAGTGACGACATCGGCTCCTGGAAGATCATCGCGATGCGGTTGCCGCGGATCTTGCGGATCCCGCGTTTATCGAGTCCCAGGAGGTCGACGCCGCCGAAGCGGATCTCACCGCCGTCGATCGATCCCGGCGGCTCGGGGATCAAGCGCAGCACCGACAGCGCGGTGACGCTTTTCCCGGACCCGCTCTCGCCGACGATCGCCAGCGTCTCGCCGGCCGCCACCTCGAGCGACAGATCGGCAACTGCGCGCACCCGCCCGCGGCCGGTGCCAAACGACACCGAGAGGTCACGAATCGAGAGAACGGGCTCGGTCACCGGCGAGGTTCAGAAGCCGAGCCGCCGCTTCTGCTCTTGATCGATCCAGATGCGGGCGTAAATCGGTCCCGGACGCACCGCGCCGGCGCGTAGCTCGCCGCCGTAGTTTTTGACCCACGGCCACCAGGCGATGTAGTTGTAGGGAGTCGGCAGCCAGATGTACGGCGCCTGGTCGATGATGTCGACGGTGAGCGCCCGGATCATCCGCTGGCGAGTCGCCTCGTCGCGCTCGATCTGAGCCTCCTTGAGCCGCCGGTCGTAGTCGGGGTCGGACCACATCGAAGGGTTCCAGGTCTGGCCGGTGCCGAAGCTCTTGCGCAGGCTGGTGGTCGGGTTGACGTGGCCGCTGCGCATCAAGTAGCCGGCGGCGTGGGTCTTGGTGGTCATCGCCGAGAGGAACGCGGCGTATTCGAGCGGCTCGATCTCGATCTCCACCCCGATCTTGGCGAGGTAACCGGCGAGCAGCGGCAGCATGTCGGTGTGGTCGGGATCGGCGGCATTGACCTGGACCTTGAAACGAAACCCGTTCGGGTACCCGGCTTCGGCGAGCAGCTGCTTGGCCTTCTTCGGGTCGTAGCGAAACAGCTCCTGGATCGACTTGGGCATGCTCTCGAGGGGCTCGAAGTAACCGATGAAGTCGGGGTGCATCGGGTAAGCGAAGAGCTCGGCGTTGCCGCCGTAGAACAGTTCGGCGATCTCGCGCTTGTCGACCGCCAGGTTGAGTGCCCGCCGCACCCTTAGGTCGTCGAACGGCTTCTGGTCGACGCGCAGCGCCATGAACTGCCCGGTCGAGCCCAGGTAGCGCGCCCACTGGAGCTCGGGCGTGGTCTTCTTCAAGTAGTCGACCGCCAGCCAAGGCACGACCTCGAAGATGTCGATCTTGGCGGTGCGCAGCGCGGTCTGTTGGGTCGCCTGGTCCTTGATGGTGCGGTAGATCACCCGGTTGACGAATGGGATCGGGTACGCGACGCCGTCGATCCGCTCGCGGTCCCAGTAGTCGGGACGCCTCACGAAGGTCTCCGAGTTGCCGGGCACGAAGCGCTCGAGCCGAAACGGGCCGCTGCCGGTGACGTTGCGCCAGTCGCGCGGATCGACCTTTGCGAGCTCGCGCGGCAGGATCGAGGAGTAGTAGCCGTAGCCGAAGCGCAGGTCCCACTCGGCGTTGAACTCGCGGAAGTGGAATACCACGGTGTGGGGGTCTCGGGCCTCGAGGCGCTCGATGTGCTCCAGGTAGCTGGGTTGGGCCTTCGGACTCTCGGCGAGACGGGTGAAGCTCCACACCACGTCCTCGGCATCGAATTCGCGCTCGGCCATGATTCCTGGGCGTTCGGGAAAGAGAACGCCCCTTCGCAAGCGGACGACCAGGGTCAGCGGGTCCTGCCATTCCCAGGTCTCGGCGAGCTCGCCGCGGATCGACTCCGGGGGCAGCCAGCCTTCGCTGCGAAACGGGTAGCGGCCGCCTCGCCGGATCGTCTGTTCGAGGTCGGCGGCGAACAGCTGCTCGTAGATCATGCCGGCGTCGTGGTTGGTTTTCCAGTTCCAGTCCGCCGGGTCCCACGACAGAGCCGAGAGGGTGACGTAGACCGTGCCGATGTTGAGAGTGCCGCCGTATTGCGGCGGCTGGGGATCCTCGGCGCCGGCGGCGGTGCCGAAGCTGACCGCGAGGGTGCAGACCACCAGGCATGGCGCCCGTGCCCAGCGCCGCCCGGTCATCGGATCCCTCGCATTCGCGGGTCGAGCAGGTCGCGCAGGGCGTCGCCGAAGACGTTGATCGAGTACACCACCACGGTCAGGCAGATGCCAGGGATCAGCGCGAGCCACGGTCCCAGGTACATGTAGGTGCGGGCGCTGCCGCTGAGCATGCTGCCCCAGGTCGGCGCCGGCGGCGGGATCCCGAGGCCCAGGAACGCCAGCCCGGCCTCGGAGAGGATACAGGCGCCGACTCGGGTGGTGAACAGAACGATGATCACCGGCATGATGTTGGGCAGGATGTGCCGCCACAGGATGAATGGAGTGCCGGCGCCCAGAGACTGGGCGGCGTGGATGTAGGTGTGCTCGCGCGCCGAGACCACCGAGCCGCGGATGATCCGCGAGCCGCCGACGCCGTAGAGGAGTGCCAGCACGACGATGATCTGGGTCAGCCCCGGGCCGACCACCGAGATCACGACGATCAGCAGCACCAAGCCCGGGAACACCATCCAGGCATCGACAAGGCGCTGCACGGCCATGTCGAAGCGCCCGCCCAGGTAGCCGGAGAGTCCGCCCAGGACCACCGAGATGACCGTGGAGAGGCCGGCGGCGCAGAAGCCGACGATCACCGACAGCCGGGCACCGAAGAGGATTCTCGACAACATGTCGCGACCGAGGCGGTCGGTGCCGAGCAGGAACTCCCACGATGGCGGGTGGAAGCGGTTCACCAGGTCGATGTCGTTGATGCCACGCGGCGCGAGCAGCCCCGCCAAGGCGCCGGCGATCAAGAACAGCATGAACACCGTGCCGCCGGCGGCGCCCAGCGGCTTGTCGCGAAACAGCCGTACCACGAAATCGGCGACCCTCCCGCGCTCGCGCCGCGATGGTCCGACCAACTCGACCTGTGGGTCCGCCACCGCCATCAGCGATACCGGACGTTGGGATCGAGCAGGCCGTAGCTCAAGTCGACCGCCAGGTTGATCAGCAGCACCGAGAGACCGACCACCAAGAACACCCCCGAGATGATCGGGTAGTCGCGCTGGGAAACCGCCTCGAGGAGCAGCAGCCCCATCCCCGGGATGACGAAGATCTGCTCCATGATCACCGCGCCGCCGATCAGCAAAGGCGCTTGCAGGCCGACCAGGGTGACCACCGGGATCAGGCCGTTGCGCAGCGCGTGGCGGGTCACCACCAGCCACTCGCTGAGCCCTTTGGCGCGAGCGGTACGGATGTAGTCCTGGCGCAGCACCTCGAGCATCATCGTCCGGGTCATCCGCATCGTGACCGCCGACATCGCGAGGCCGAGGATGATCGCGGGCACGATCATCTGGCTCAAGTTGGCGAGCGGATTCTCAAAAAAAGCCACGTACTCGAGCGGCGGTGACCAGCGCCACCACACCGACGGGAACACCATCACCAGGGTTCCCAGCCAGAAACTCGGCATCGCCAGCATCAAGATCGAGAACGAACGGGTGAGGTAGTCGCCGACGGTGTCCTGGCGGATCGCCGAATAGACACCGATCGGAATCGCGAAGGTCAGCGCGATCACCAGGGCCAGCAGGCCGAGCTCGAAAGAGATCGGCAAGCGGTCGAGGATCTGCTCGGTGACCGGGGTGTTTTGCCATAGCGAGCGCCCGAGATCGCCGGTCAGGGCATGGCCGACCCAACGTAGGTACTGGGTCGGCATCGGCTGGTCGAGACCGAGCGCCGCCGCCAGACGCTCGCGATCCTGGCCGGTCGAGATGTCGTTCTGCGACAGCATCAAGTCGATGACGTCGCCCGGGATCAGGCGCACAGCCAGGAACACGATCAAGCTCGCGAACAGCAGTGTCGGCCCGAGCGCGAGCAGTCGCCGCAGAATGTAGGCGCGCATCCTCGCTATCCTGCCACGGTCGACCGGGATGAAGGAGGCGGCCTGCCGCCGCTGGTCTGCCGATCAGGCTGCGAGCGCCTCTCGCACCTTTCTGAGGAGCGAGAGACGGGTGAACGGCTTGGACAGGAGCGTGGTTGCGGAGTCGAGGACTCCGTGGTTCGCCACCGAAGAGTTGGTGTAGCCCGACATGAAGACGCACTTGGCCTCGGGACGACTCGACAGCAGCTCGGTGGCGAGGGCGGGCCCGCTGCCGTCGGCGAGCACGACATCGGTGAGCAGCAGGTGGATGGGCCCGCGGTGGCTGCCGGCGAGGTCCAGAGCCTGGGACCGCCCGTCGGCCTCGAGCACGGTGTAGCCGGCGGCGGCGAGCAACTTGCAGGTCAGGCGTCGGAGCGCTTCGGCGTCTTCGACCACCAGCACGGTCTCGCCGCCACGATCGTCATCGGCCGCGACGGCGGGCGTCTCCGATTCGAGCTCGATCGGCGCTTCGGCCCTCGGAAAGTAGAGCTTGAAGGTGGTGCCGTGTCCGGGCTCGCTGTACACCCAGATGTGACCGCCACTCTGCTTGACGATGCCGTAGACCGACGCCAGCCCGAGACCGGTGCCTGTGGGTTTGGTGGAGAAGAACGGCTCGAAAACGCGGGCCTGAGTGGCGGCGTCCATCCCGGTCCCGGTGTCGGTGATCGCGAGCATCACCTGCTCTCCCACCCGGGCGCTGGGATGGCTCTCCGCGTAGGCCTCGTCGAGAACGACGTTGCTGGCCTCGAGCGTCAACGTGCCGCCTCGCGGCATGGCGTCGCGCGCATTCAGTGCCAGATTGAGAACCACCTGTTCGAGCTGCACCGGGTCGATCGATATGCGGTCAACCGTGGGCGCCACGTCGACGGTCAAGGCGATGTCTTCGGGCAGCAGCGGCTCGAGCATTCGCCGCACGCCCTCGACGAGCTCGGCGAGATCCACGAGATGCGGCTGTAGGACCTGCTTGCGTGAGAAGGCGAGGAGCTGTCGGGTGAGGCTGGCGGCGCGGTGGGCGGCGGCGGAGATCTCGAACATTCCCGACTGGAGCCCGGGATCGGACCTCGCGCTCTCTTCGAGGAGATCGCAGTAGCCGATGATCACCCCCAGCAGGTTGTTGAAGTCGTGCGCGATGCCCCCCGCGAGCTCGCCGGTGGCCTCGATCTTTTGCATCTGCATCAGCCGTTCGTCGAGCTGCTTGCGCGCCGTCAAATCCGAATATGCGCCGACCATGCGCCGACCATGCGCAGCGCCTTGCCGGCGGCGTTGCGCGCGACCACCTTGCCCCGGCCGAGGGTCCAGACCCAGGTCCCGTCGGCGCGCTGGAGGCGGTGCTCGTGCTCAAAGCTGTCGGTCTTGTTGCGGAGATGAGCTCGAATAGTCGCCTGGACCCCGTCGCGGTCATCGGGGTGAATCCGCGATAGCCAGAACTCCACGCGCTGTTCGACGGCGGCCGGTTCGAAGCCGAGAAACGTGCACCAGCGATCACTAAACAGGACGGTTCCGGTCTCGACGTTCCAATCCCATGCCCCGTCGTTGGCCGCGTCGAGAGCGAGCCGAAGGCGCCGCTCGCTGTCGCGCAAGCGGTCGCGGGCAGACTTCAGCCGCAGTCCCAGGACCCCGGCGGCCGTGATCACCGCCAGGCTGAGCGACCGATTGGCCACGGCGAGCCAGGAGGGGCTGCCACCAGGCGAGAGCAGCAAGCCGACCACCGTAAGCGCCGCGCACGCACTCATGATCGCGATGATCTCCCTCCGCGGCAAGGCGAGCGCCATCATGACGACGATGACGTACAGCTCCGATTCGGACACCCCCTTTGGGGTGTTCAGGTCGAGTACGAGGATTCCTGCCGCCAGGACCGCCAGGGCGATCCTGAGCCACGCCCGGCGCGCTTTTTGCGCCTTCTCCGGCCTGGCAAGGTGGAGGTCGTTCATCCCCGTAGGTGTGTTGGCTCCATCGTCTGCGGTTGACGGGCGCACCGAAGGTGAGACCCGACGAGTGTAACAGAGTTGACCGAGACTTGGCAGATTTAGTGGATTTGGTAGTTTTGGTCTCTAGCTGGTTCTCAGCCCTGCCGGCGGTCAGCCGCCTGCGGTCGTAGCACGCCGGCCTCGAGCTCGGACCCAGATCTTCAGCGTGTCGGACAGACTCTCTTCTGGAACTACGCCGAATCGGCCAACAGGTTCGCGCTCTGCGCGCGATCGCCGGGTCGGAATCCGGGTCACCGCCGCCCCTCGGGCTTCGCGCCGCCGCTTCGAAAATAATCCGCACCGAGTTCTCCTTCGGCCGCGCTCTGCCGCCGGAAACCCAGTGTTCGAGAGCCCCACTCCATCTGACCGATAAGCTGCGGCACTCAGGGGCTGTCGAGGAGGGATCGGGTGAAG